>CAYGWI010000026.1:0-4143 GCA_964353715.1 uncultured Dehalococcoidales bacterium
TAAAGATAGGAAAACGTCGCTTTATACGGATAGACATTAGAGAAGCAGGCGATGACCTGCGGTCGACCGTTAGTTAACAAGCAAAGCTGATATATTGGAGGTAACAATAAGATGCAGCTACGAATTCCAGGACCAACGCCTTGCCCGCCACAGGCACTTGGGGCGATGGCACGACAGATGATAAACCATCGCGGACCCGAATTCGGCAAGATCCTCAACTCAATAACGGAGAAATTGAAACAAGCGTTTCAGACCAAGGGAGATGTTTTCGTACTTACTGCTTCGGGCACGGGTGGCCTGGAATCAGCTATTGTTAATACTCTGTCGCCGGCTGACAAGGTTCTCTCACTTGCCAACGGATTCTTTGCCGAGCGCTTTGCCGATACAGCTGAAGAATACGGCGCTGAAGTAACCCGCCTTTGTTTTGAGTGGGGAAAACCGATCGATCTCCGCGCTGTGGAAAATGCTCTGAAGACAGACGGCAGAATCAAGGCAGTGCTGGCAACTCACAATGAGACATCCACAGGGATGACCAACGATATCAAGGAGATAAGCGCCATAGTCAAGAAATTCGACAAACTTCTCCTGGTTGACGCCATCTCAAGTCTGGGTTGCATCAACTTGCCCACCGACCAGTGGAATTGCGACATAGTGGTCACTGCTTCCCAAAAGGGATGGATGGTGCCTCCCGGGTTGGCCATGGTCAGTGTAAGTGAAAGAGCCTGGCAGGCTCACGCTAAAGCGAAAATGCCGCGCTATTATTGGGATTTCAGCAAAGCCAGAGACTATCTCGAAAAAAGGCAAACGCCCTGGACACCGGCTGTCTCTGTTTTCTATGCGCTTGATGTTACGCTCGATTTGATGTTAACCGAGGGACTGGACAATATATTCGCCAGACACGATCGAGTAGGCCAGACGGCAAGAACCGGAGTCAAATCACTGGGCTTATCTCTTTTCCCTGATGAGAAATACGCTTCCAACACAGTGACAGCGGTAAATGTGCCCGACAGAATCGATGTCGCCAGGTTGATTCAAATCCTCCGTGAGGAGCATGAGGTTATTATTGCCGGGGGCCAGGAAAAACTGTCGGGCAAGATCTTCCGAATTGGCCATCTCGGCTTGGTATACGAAAAGGATGTCAAGTCGGTACTGGAGGCGATAAGCAAAGCTCTACCCCGGGCGAAGAAGGCCTGACCAGACGATGAAGATTCTAGTCGCTGACCCAATCGCTGAAGAAGGGGTACAATCCCTGCGTAGCTACGCTCAAGTCGATATCAGGAGCAAGCTAGAGGTCGAGCAGCTCAAGGCGATAATCGCCGATTATGATGCCTTGATTGTCCGCAGCCAGACTAAAGTGGGCGCAGAGGTTATTCAGCTGGCCAAGAAACTCAAGGTAATCGGTCGAGCCGGAGTAGGCTTAGACAACATTGATGTCGACGCTGCCACCAGGAACGGTATTGTCGTGGTCAACGCCCCTACAGGCAATATTATAGCTGCCGCAGAACATACCATCGCCCTCATGCTTGCCCTGGCACGTAATGTACCCCAGGCGAACAGCTATCTTAAATCAGGCAAATGGCGAAGAGAGGAATTTGTCGGCACAGAAATCAGGAGCAAAACATTGGGCATCATTGGCCTGGGTAATGTTGGCTCCGAAGTAGCCAAACGCGTCCAAGCCTTCGAAATGCGCATCATTGCCCACGACCCATTTGTCTCCCAGGACTATGCCCAGAATCTCAAGGTAGAGCTAGTGTCTATGAATCAGCTTCTCAAGGAAGCCGATTTTGTTACCCTCCATGTGCCGTTGACTGCGACCACCAAGAAATTGATCGGAGCTAAAGAGTTGGCAAGACTAAGGCCCACAGCTCGCATTGTCAACTGCGCCCGGGGCGGAGTGATTGACGAGGAAGCCCTGCTCAAAGCAATTAAAGCCGGAAAGATAGCTGGTGCCGCTTTCGACGTTTTCGACCATGAGCCAGTAACAGACAGTCCTCTCTTTAAAGAGGACAAGATAATCGTTACCCCACATCTCGGGGCTTCCACAATCGAGGCTCAGACCAGTGTAGCCAAAGACGTTGCCGCGGAGGTTTTGGCTGTGCTCCAGGGACAATTCAGCAAATACGCTGTCAATGCCCCACACATAGGTCCTGAGCTGCTCCCATTTATGAAAGTAGCTACAACTATCGGCAACCTCGCCAGTCAATTGATGGAAGGACAGATTAGCTCGACACACATCAAGTACAGCGGAGGAGTGACTAATTACGACTGCAATCCTATTAAGACCGCACTCATCAGCGGGTTACTGCAACAAGCAAGCGAGGAAAGAATCAATCTGGTCAACGTTGGGCTTGTCGCCGCTCAGCATGGCCTCAAGATAAGCGAAGAAAAAGAGGCAATATGCCAGAATTACGCCACCTTGCTAACACTGCAGGTCAACACTAACGTGAAAGCCACCACAATATCGGGCACGGTCAGAGACGGTGAGACTCACATCGTCCAAGTTGATGATTTTTGGATGGATATTGTGCCCGCTGGCGGATATTTCCTCTTCTGCGATCATCTTGATCGGCCCCGACTTGTTGGCGCCATCGGCAATATAACTGGCAAAGCCGATGTCAACATTAGCTCCATGCACCTGTCCCGACTTCAGCCCCGAGGAAAAGCCCTCATGATTTTAGCCTTGGATGAGCCGCTAGGTGAAGAGGACTTACAGGAGATACGTGCCCTTCCTGGTGTTTACAACGCTAGAGCGGTGAAGCTATAGGTAGTCTTTCCTGCAACCTTACTCAGTAGAGAGGACTAATAACTAAACCAGTGGGGAGTTTGGGATGGAAGTAGGTCGATTTGCGTGGCATCCTATCTCGAGCATCAGCAACAGCCTTGACAAGTTCCGGCCGGGGAGGATGTAACACGAAAGCCAACTGATACTTCCCTGCTTTTATCTGCTCGTGAGCTTCCTTCAAATCGACGGAATAGCCAATGTCTAGACCCTCCCCTCCGCCGAGGACCCTATCCAGAATAATATGATTTAGGATGCTAACGCCAAACTCCCGATAAGCTTGGGACCTGTTCTCGGGCATCAGCGCCTCAAAAGAAATATCCGGACGCCTCCTCAATACCACCACCGAGCCCGGCTGCAAGCCCAGTATTCCTAGACAGCTGCCAGCTGGCAGATCCCACCTGCCAGTTCCTAAGGGAACAGACTCCACGGTAAAGAAATTCCGGAGTCGATCTCCCAGCCCCAATAAATCTGAAGACGCTATACCACGCACCAGCCTGTGGAGAGGCAAGACAACCAGTGCCGGGTCGGAGAAGTCAACTAACTCCATCATCACATACTGAAAGCCGTCAGCTGACAGCTTGCAGCTATCAGACTGTTCCTGTATCCTTTCTTCCAGGTAAATCAATGCAGTTTCATACCGGTGATGACCATCAGCAATGTAGATAGATTGAGAGGATAGAAGCTCGCTCAGCTCTCGCTTGATCTCCGGGTCAGTTACTGCCCACAGACGGTGAGCTCCGTTAGCGTCAGCGAAATTGCATTGCCCTGCTCGCGACGACATCAGCGGCTTCCCCTCCGCTACCTGGGACAGTATCGGAGCAATTCTGTGCCCGGAGTCACGGTAGAGTGAAAACAACGGGCTAAAATTAGCCCGGCAAGCTCGCATCAACTGTAAACGGTCGCTCTTATCCCTGGAAGATGTTTCTTCGTGAGGATATATACCACTGCCCCAGGGTTCGAGCCTAACGCGAGCTATTACCCCGCGCCTCACCTTCTTTTCACCTGAATACTCAAATCGATGCTCATGCAAATAGAAGCTAGATACGCTGTCATACTGAAGGACTCCATGCTCTAACCATTGCCGAAAGGTATTGGCTGCGCTCTGATATCTGTCACCTGTCGGCTCGGGGAATTCCAGGCGAACAGCATTGTAATCGCTCCTCTTGTAGTAGAGCCTCTGCTGTTCAGGAGTGATAACATCGTAGGGAGGACAGATGACCCTAGCCACATCGTCGATTACACTTTGGTTATAGCGTATTCCTCGAAATGGGGAGACTTCCATGGTCCTCAAAAACTTGAAGGTCAGAGAGAAAAATCAGAATGACAACTCAAAAACGAGATTCTTGCTTCTTGCTCTGTTT
>CAYGWI010000026.1:4243-10207 GCA_964353715.1 uncultured Dehalococcoidales bacterium
AGAGAAAAATCAGAATGACAACTCAAAAACGAGATTCTTGCTTCTTGCTCTGTTTCTTTGCATTCCGACAGGCGCCTGCCAGCTTGGGGGCTTGATCTATCAAGGCAACATCGCCATAGACAGCAATGGCGGCGCTTCTTCACCGCCATCACGCCGCAACTTGAGAACGTTGCTCGCCCTCTAAGCTTAGCGCGCAGCAAGCAACTCTGAAACTATCTCGCTGACTTCTTTGCCATCAGCTTTGCCTTTGAGTTGAGGCATAAGCTGAGCCATAACCCTGCCTCTGTCACTCGGCAACTTGGCTCCCACTGCATCTATCGCTTGCCGTGCCGCAGCGACAACTTCCTCACGACCCATCTGCTTGGGAAGGTAGCTCATCAGAACAGCCAGTTCTGCTTCTTCCTGTGCCACCAGATCACCACGATTGCCCTTCCTAAAGGCTTCAATGCTCTCCCGACGACGTTTTACTTCCCTGGCAATAACATCTAGCACCTTGTTATCGTCAGCGGGCTTTTGCTGCGCAATTTCAGCATACTTTATCTCGGATAACAGCAACCTTAATGTAGAGACATCCACTCCCTGTCGCCGCTTAAGTGCCACCTTGAGGGCTTCCTGAATCTTATCCTTAAGCATCGTTTCTTGGCTGCCAGGACTCATCGAAGCTCCATCCTCTTTTTCACGGTGACCTCGGGGATACCAATGAGCAAATCGCGGATTCTTCGAAAATTGAACTGTCTGAGGGGTAATTATCTAAGGCTCTTCCGCCTTTTCGCTGCCGTTTTCTTTCTCTTCTCTTCACTAGGTTTCTCAAAGTGCCTGCGGCGGCGAACTTCAGCCAAAATGCGGTCTTGCTGCACCTGCCTATTGAATCTACGCAGCAGCCCCTCGAAACTCTCGCCTGAACCAAGCCTTACATCAGCCATATCAAAACAATGCATTCTACTCCAGTCACCCCAGTATGTCAATCAGGGAAGGCAATATTACGTTTGACAAATAGTATTAAAAATGCTAAGAATATGACATCTGGAGAGAGGATATGGCAGAGGACACGGCGTTACAGGAAAAGAAGCCCAAGCTTGATTCGGTCATTAGGTCCCTGGCAAAGAGGGGGTTCTTTCTTTTTGTGAAAGCCGTAGATAAATATGCTCCAGATAGGCTGCTGCTCTTTGGCCTCAATTTTCTGGATAAACGCGTCCCGAATAGACTAATTTCCTTCGCAATCAGGGTGGTCGAGAAATTAGTTTCCAATAGGCTGCGCTCTATTGTTATTGCTGCCGCTGATGAGTACGTGCCCGACGAGGTAGCGAACTCGAGAAAGGTCTGCGCCGTCATTGCTGGAGTAGGCAAGTACATTCCGGATGACATAATTCCCCCCGAATCTACAGGAAGGTGGGATAATCTTAGAACAAAGTTTCATATTCCGAGATTAGTGTCGAGCAGGCGAAAGTGAGCCTGCCGAGTTGATGTGACTATTCACGTTATAGCTCCTCACGATACAGGTGAGGGAAAAGCAGGGTTATTGAATGCAGTACAAAAAGGTCTGTGTTGAGTCTTTTGGCTACGAGCTCCCCAACAATATCGTTACATCAGTGAGCCTGGAAGAAAGGCTGGCCCCGATATACGACAAACTGAATCTTTCCTACGGGCGCCTGGAAATGATGACGGGAATTCGCGAGCGGCGATTCTGGGACGATGGAGTAACACCAAGCCAAGCGAGCATAACAGCAGCAGAAAAAGCCATCAGCAAGTCGGGAGTCAAAAAAGAAGACATCGGCTGCTTACTTCACACCTCGGTATCCCGGGATTTTCTGGAGCCAGCGACGGCTACGGTGGTCCACGATTCTTTGGGGCTTCCTCCCACAGCTACCATTTTCGACATCTCCAATGCTTGCCTGGGCTTCATTAACGGCATGGTAACTCTGGCGAATATGATTGAGCTGGGTCAGATTAAAGCAGGAACTGTGGTCGGCTGTGAGAGTAGTAAACCGATAGTCAATGCCACAATCGATAAACTGCTAAAAGACCCGCACGTCACCAGAGATAAGCTCAAGCTCGCCTTTGCCACTCTAACTCTAGGGTCAGGAGCGGTAGCAGCGGTGTTAACCCATTCTTCTTTGTCACAAGATGGGCACAAGCTTCTGGGCGGGGTAACACGCGCTGCTTCGCAGCACAATGACCTTTGTCGTATAGAAGCCGATACTTCTTTCCTCGACTTGGCCGAGCTCCCAGATATGCACACAGACTACGACGGCGTTCTGAAAAATGGACTGAAATTAGCCCCGATTACCTGGGAGGACACAAAGCAAGAGCTTGGATGGAACAACTCCGACGTAAGCAGGGTTTTCACTCACCAGGTTAGTGCCGTGCACGGGAGACTGTTGTTCCAGGCTTTAGGCATCGATGACACAAAAGACTTCTCTACGGTGGAATATCTGGGAAACATTGGCTCAGTCTCCTTGCCCATTACCATGGCCATCGGAATTGACCACGGGTGTCTCAAGCCTGGTGATAAGGTTGCCATGTTGGGGATTGGCAGCGGCCTGGTCTGTCTCATGCTGGGTCTGGAATGGTAGGGAAAATAACCCTGGCAGAATGAAGCCAGGGAAATACTTCATCTGACAGCGATGCAGCTAGGCAAGTTTCTTCATGCGCCCCTGACATCCATGTTTTCAACGGAAGTGTTATCTGATGTTCGCAAATAGACCTAGTGAAACACGATTTGTGATAACTGGCGTTGGCCTGACCGCGCCAAACGGGGATAATCTGGCGGAATTTCGAAAGAGTTTGCTGACTGGCAAATCTGGGATACAGAAGATTAGTATCCGCTACATGGGTGAAGTACTGGCTGGCCTATGTCACTTCGAGCCCCTGAAGTATCAAAAGAAGAAGGATTTGCGCCGGGGAACGAGGGCAGGCTCCATTGCTATTTACTGTGCCCACGAAGCAATAACTGATGCCGGATTGGACCTTGCTAACCTCGACAAATCGAGGATTGGCGTCTACCTCGGGATTACCGAGCACGGCACGGTCGAAACTGAAAATGAAATCTACGAAATCAAGCAATTCAACTACGATGTGAAATATTGGTCGCACCACCATAATCCCAGAGTAGTGGCTAATAATCCCGCCGGCGAAGTCACACTGAACCTCGGAATTACCGGACCTCACTATACACTGGGGGCTGCCTGTGCTGGCGGTAACATAGGACTCATACACGGTCTGCAAATGCTGCTCCTCGATGACGTCGATTTAGCCCTGGCTGGTGGCGTTTCCGAGAGCACCGGTTCCTTTGGCATCTTTGCTGGCTTCAGAAGCGAAGGGGCTTTGGCTTCTCATCCTGACCCTGAGAAGGCATCCCGCCCCTTTGATAAAGACAGGAATGGCGTCGTTGTCTCAGAAGGCGGCTGCATCTTTGTTGTAGAAAGATTAACTCATGCTCTTAACAGGGGAGCTAAGATCTGTTGCGAAATCGTGGGCTATGCTATCAACTCAGACGCCAGTGATTTTATTTTCCCCGATAAGGAAAGACAAATTCAGTGCATAAGGCTTGCCCTGAACAGAGCCGGCATATCTCCGGAAGATATCGATATCATCAACACCCATGGGACAGGCACCGTCGAAGGAGATCAGGTAGAGTGCGAGGCAATTGAAGCAGTCTTCGGAGGGCATCCTCATGCTCATATAAACAACACTAAGAGCTTCATCGGTCATGCTATGGGAGCCGCTGGAGCCCTAGAACTAGCCGGCAATTTACCGTCCTTTGAAGACTATCTCGTCCACCCTACGATCAATCTGGACCACCTGGACCCCAAGTGTAACCTCAACAACCTGGTTATCAATGAACCGAGAAAGGTTGACAAGGTCGACTATATATTGAATAATTCCTTCGGAATGCTAGGCATCAATTCGGTTGTCATAGTGAGAAGATTTCACCAACAAAGCTAGAGGCGTTCTCAGAATAAACAAATGGGGGGTATATGACCAAGGAACAAATCAAAGCGACTATCCTAGAAATCATAGCCCAAATAATACCCGATGAAGACCTGAGCAATCTCAAGGGCAACATCCCGCTACGAGAGCAAGTAGAACTGGACTCAATGGATTTCTTAGACATCATTATGGAGCTAAGGAAACGATACGGTATCGAAGTACCTGAGAATGATTATGTGCAATTGGCAACCCTGGATGGCTCTGTAGCCTATCTAGAGCCACGGATGAAGAAACTCTAATCAATAACACTGGCAAGCCACGAATACAGAGTTTTTCCCGCATTTTCCCAGGCATCGAAGGCTTAGTCAGTCTCCGATTTTGAAACAAGCCCGACCATGGATTACGACGTCTTAATTATCGGTGCCGGAATGTCTGGCCTTGCCGCCGGCATTAGATTAGCCTACTACGATAAAAGAGTTTGTATCGTGGAGAAACACCATCGTGTTGGGGGACTGAACTCTTTCTACAATTTGCGGGGACGCAAATTCGATGTCGGCCTTCACGCCATGACCAACTATGTTCCCAAAAGTGTCAAACTAGCACCATTGCCCAAGCTGCTCCGACAGCTCAGGCTCAAAGCTGAAGATTTCGCCCTCTGCCCGCAACAGATGTCGGTAGTCAAGTTTCCCAATAAAACCCTCGGGTTTAACAATGATTTCGGTTTTTTCATCCAGGAAGTTGTCGATAATTTCCCCGGACAAGCTGACAATTTTCAGAAACTGCTTAAGACCATTTCAGAATATGATGAACTCAATTTATATGCCAAACCGACTTCGGCTCGCAAAGTCCTCGGTTCTATCATTTCCGACCCACTACTCATTGACATGATCCTTTGTCCTCTCATGTTTTACGGAAACGCTCAAGAGAATGACATGGAGTTCGGTCAATTTGTTATTATGTTTAAGAGCATATTCAAGGAAGGCTTTGCCCGACCTCAAGCTGGGGTACGCCAAATCCTCGATGTGCTGGTCAAGAAATATAAGTCTTGCGGCGGTGAATTAAGGATGAGATGCGCGGTAAAAAGTCTTAAATGCGCTAACAGCCGCGTTGAATCAATCTTGCTTGAAAACGGTGAAGCCCTGACAGCCGGGAGGATATTATCATCTGCCGGTTATGTGGAAACGATGAAACTGTTGACCGACCACAATGCCTCAGATGTCAATTGCAGTGCGGGCCAACTTTCATTCGTGGAGTTCATTTTGGTTTTAGATAAGGAACCTGCAGAAATCGGCTACAACACAACAATCACCTTTTACTGTAACTCAGATAAATTCAATTATCGAAAGCCTGACAAGCTGGTCGATGTTTCCAGTGGCGTTATCTGTTGCCCCAACAACTTCCAATTCGAAAATCGTTTGCCCGAAGGCATGCTCAGAGTAACTAACCTGGCGAACTTCGACCTTTGGAACAGACTAAGTGAGGAGGATTACAAAGCCCAAAAAGCTGCCTGTCTGGAAACTACGCTCAAACAGGTGGTTAAATCTGTGCCTGATTTTCGCGATTCAATTGTTTTTACCGATATCTTTACGCCGAAAACAATCCATAGATTTACCGGCCGTATAAATGGCGCAGTCTACGGGACACCAGACAAAATCAAGATGGGAGAGACCCATTTGGCCAACCTATTCATCTGCGGCACTGACCAGGGATTCCTGGGAATAGTGGGGGCAATGCTCAGTGGCATCTCCATGGCAAATCTTCACGTTCTCCAGAAGACGTAGTCGGCAACCAAATGCTAGAATTCAGGTAACAGAGGAAAGAGCATGAGCCGCGATTGGTCGAAAAACACAAGGTCAGAATATGATGTTGTCATCATTGGCGGTGGGCTGGCAGGGCTGACGTGTGCCAATATGCTGGCCAGAGGAGGACACTCAGTTCTACTTCTAGAGCAGCATTCTAAGCTTGGTGGTCTAGCTACGTGGTTCAAAAGAAAGGAGCACATCTTTGATGTCGCCTTGCACGGATTTCCCGTGG
>CAYGWI010000027.1:0-9043 GCA_964353715.1 uncultured Dehalococcoidales bacterium
CAGATTGCCAGGCCATGTTGCTGTGCGAAATGAATTGCTCTCTCAAAGAAATCCAGACCAGCTACGGCTCCGGTGGGATTGTTGGGATAATTGAGCCACATGAGCTTTGCCTTGTCGGCGACCCCATCCGGAATAGCCTCAAAATCGGGCAAGAAATCATTTTCCTCCTTAAGAGGCATGAAGTAGGGTTCGCCGCCTGCCAATATGGTGCCCCGAGAAAATGGCGGATAACCCGGGTCGGGAACCAATGCCAGGTCACCGGGCTCGATGAAACATAGCGCCATATGCCCAATCCCCTCCTTGGACCCAAGAAGCGGCAGGACCTCTTTAGTCGGATTCAGGATGACCCCAAAGCGCCTCTCATACCACTCGACAATGGCTTGACGAAGTTCCGGCAACCCGTCGGTCTCCGGATAACGATGGTTTACAGGATCATGTGCTGCCTGGCACATACATTCAATGATATGAGACGGCGTAGGTAAATCAGGGTCACCGATGCCAAAATCGATTATGTCTTTCCCTCCGGCCCTAAGCTCGGCGATCTTTCGGTTTATTTCCACGAAAAGATATGGGGGCAACCTGCTAAGTCTTCTGGCTAGTTCCATCAACTCCTCTCTTCAAGCCATTCGCCGCTAAAGACTTCTTCCACCGGGCCAGCAAGCAACACCTCTCCCACCCCATCCCACAATACGGTCAAGGTTCCACCTGGGAGCATTATTTCCAATTGTCCATCTACGCGGTCCAATAATTGAGCGGCCACAGCTATAGCGGAGGCGCCGCTGCCGCACGCCAGAGTTTCCCCCACTCCGCGCTCCCACACCCGGGCTTCCACCTTTTCCCTGCTCAAGATCCTGGCTACCTCAAAATTGGTCCTCTGAGGGAACATAGGGTGCTTCTCAATTTTCGGTCCTACCTCACATAAGGGAAAAACAGCAACCGGCTGAGACAGAAAACCCACAGCGTGGGGATTACCCATGGATAGGATAGACAAGGTCAGCTTCTGCCCGTCGATCACCAGAGGATGATTCAATATTGGTATTATGTCAACTTTTAATTTGACTGGAATCTGTTCCGGTTGGAACCGGGGCAAGCCCATGTTTACCTCGGCCCGCCTAACCTTATTCCCCGACATATAGGCTTTGACTTTTCTTACTCCGGACAAAGTCTCAATGGTCAGAGAGCGATTGCTTTGCCCTGCCTGCGACGACCTCTTGCCAATCAATCCTTTCTCAATAGCATACTTGGCAAAACATCTCAGCCCATTGCCGGAAACCTCAGCCTCAGAACCATCAGAATTAAAAAGACGCATCTTCAAATCAGCGACGGTCGAATTCTGCACCAGCATCAAGCCATCAGCTCCTACTCCAAAGTGGCGGTCACACATAGCTCGGGCCAGCTTTGGCCATTCTGTTTCCGTAATTCTGGCGTCAGCCAGGATGAAGTCATTACCCGTGGCCTGTAACTTGGAGAATTTCATGATATGAAGCCTTCTATGACACCCTTGATTTCGTTCAGGGCAACGATGTCGGCCTTTCCTTCTGTCTTACTCACGTCAAACCAGCGAATCCTGCTATCGCCGAGGCGAAACCAAGCATACTGGTGACGAGCCAGTCTATGGGTCTCATATTTCATTCTATCAATAGCCTCGGGCAAAGTCATCTCGCCTCGAAGAAACTGGTCTATTTGCTTGTAACCTATTCCCGACATAGAAGGCAGAGAAGGGCCGTAACCTTTTTTGAGCAACTGTTGCACTTCCTCAACCAATCCCTTTCTTATCATGTCATCAACCCGCCAATCAATCCTTCTATATAAGTCGCTTCTTTCCTGAGTTAAGCCGATGACCAACACGGAGAAACCTGGCTGCTCTTTACGCTGTAATCGAGAAGGAGGCTGCCCTGTCGCGTAGTAGATTTCCAGAGCTCTTATGATGCGCCGGATGTTACTGGGATTGATCTTTTCAGCTGCCGCAGGGTCAATAGCCTGCAATTCCCGATAGAGGCTCTGGCTATCGTCTTGCGCCGCCCTGGATTCCAACCAGCGTCTCATTTCTCGGTCAGGTGGCACCTGGGGTATTGTCCACCCTTCTATCAGCGACCAAACATAAAGTCCGCTGCCACCGACCAGTAATGGCAATTTGCCTCTCTGCTGAATGGCTTTCAGTGCCTTTAAGGCCAGCCCGTGATACATAGCCAGGCTGAAATCTTCGTCGGGCTCTACTACATCAATGACATGGTGAGGAACCGCTGCCCTCTCGGCTGGGCTCGGCTTATTAGTGCCGATATCCATATGCCGATAGACCTGGCGGCTATCAGCGCTTAATATCTCCAGGGGAAAGCATTGAGCCAGTTGCAGAGCAAGCTCGCTTTTCCCTACAGCGGTGGGGCCGACGATAGCAATCACAGACTATTGGCTACTTCTTTTTACTTCAGCCGTTTTCTCGATGATACCCACGAATTCCTCAGCTTTAAGGCTGGCTCCGCCAACCAGGGCGCCATCGATTTCCGGATGGGAAATAAACTCAGTAATGTTAGCACTGGTAACGCTACCACCATAAATGATTCGCAAATCTTGAGCTGTGCTCTCATTCCATAGCTTAGCCACAACATCACGAATAAACTGGACAGTAATTGCCGCCTGCTTGCCACTGGCCGCCTTACCTGTGCCTATAGCCCAAACCGGCTCGTAGGCAATCACCAAATCACGGACAGGCTCTACTCCACCCAAAGCTGCACTCACCTGCCTGCTGACCACCTCTTTTGTTCTCCCAGCCTCGTTCTCTTCAAGTCTCTCACCAACACATAAGATGGGCTTGAGCCTGTTTGCCAGAGCCGCCTTTACCTTCCTGTTAACAATCTCGTCAGTCTCCCCAAAACACCATCTTCGCTCGGAATGTCCCAGTATGACAAACTCGCACAACTCCCTGAGCATCACCGGAGATGTTTCACCGGTATACGCCCCTTTAGCTTCAAAGTACATGTTCTGAGCACCGAGCTTAATAGACGAATTCTGAAGCATCATACTTATGCCAACCAGAGATACGAATGGTGGACAAAGCACCTTCTCCGCCCCTTCTATCCTGTCCAATCTCTCAAGCATTTCGAGGACAAGGCGCTCCGCCTCAGTCGCCGTAGTATTCATTTTCCAGTTGCCCGCAACAAAAGGAATTCGCATTTCACAATCTCCCACTATTTCCTATCCAGCAAAACCTCCACGCCGGGTAAAGCAACGCCTTCCAAAAACTTCAGGCTGGCACCACCACCTGTGGAAACATGGGTCATCTTATCAGTCAATCCCATTTCCTCAACTACTTCAACAGAGGAGCCACCACCAATGATAGTCGTGGCATCGAGGGCGGACAAAAGACTGGCTATGGACCTGGTCCCCTCAGCAAATCGAGGCATTTCGTAAATCCCCATAGGGCCATTCCACATGATGGTGCGACATTTTCTGAGCTCATTATGAAAAAGCGCAATAGATTTAGGACCAATATCTACGATATGGCCACCTGCAGGTATATTGGTTATTGGCACTACTTTGGTTGAGGCGTCGGCTTTGATCTCTCCCACGACAACTGCATCAACAGGGAGCAGCAACGGCACCTTCCACTCCTTGGCTTCCTGTAGTAATTCCCTGGCCAGGTCTAACTTGTCATCCTCTGCCAAAGAATATCCAACTTCATGTCCCTGTGCCTTTAGGAAAGTAGCAGCCATGCCGCCTCCAACCAGCAACATGTCAACCTTTTTTAACATATTCTGCAGCAGCTTTATCTTATCGCTCACCTTGGCGCCGCCTATAAGACAGGCCCAGGGTCGCTCAGGATTATGCAGAAGACTCTCCATAACATTTAGCTCTTTTCTCATCAGAAATCCAGCCACCGCCGGCAAGTACTTAGCTACGCCTACGATGGAGGCATGAACCCGATGAGCAGTGCTAAAGGCATCATCAACGTAAATATCAGCCAACCTGGCTAGCTTTCGGGCAAAGTCCGGACCATTTGCTTCCTCTTCGAGGTGAAAGCGCAGATTCTCCAAAACCAAAATATCGCCCTCCTGGAGTTTCCTCACTTTGCTTTCTGCTTCGGGACCTATACAATCGGATGCCGTGCTGACAGGCAAGCCCATAAGTTGCGACAGACTCTGCGCTGCTGGCGCCATCCGCAGACTTTCCACTACTTTGCCTTCAGGCCGTCCCAGATGAGAGCAAATGATTACCTTGGCTTTATGGTCAACGAGGTATTTAATAGTAGGGAGCGAAGCCCGGATGCGGCTATCGTCGCTAATGGCGCCGGTGTTCACATTTAGCGGGACATTGAAGTCGACTCTGACCAGGACTCTTTTGCCTTCGACATCCATGTCTTCAAGAGTCTTTTTCGGCATTTTCTCCTCCTAAAAATCGCGCTTCAATAGAAGAGAGGCAGTCTCCCTGAGCGGAGCCAGATCGGACGTGTCAAGCCGAGTGGCTTCGAGGTGTGCCAGAGCTTCGTGGTAGTATTGGTCAGCCAAATTCTCAGCGTAGCTTCTTGCCCCTGAGTGGTCCAGGATCCCTCTGACCTCAGCCACGTCCTCACCCTTAACAGATTTCTGGGAATAAAGTCTCGCCAGTTTCTCTCTTGCCCTACCCCTACTATTTCGTAGTCCGTAGACTACGGGCAAAGTCTTCTTCCTTTGCGAGATATCGGTGACAGATTTGCCAATGGCTTCCTCTGTTCCCCAGGTTCCCAAAATGTCATCACAAATCTGATAGGCTATACCCAGTTCTCTGCCGAACAGGTGAAAGGAATCCACCAACCCGCTATCCTGGCTACACAGGTATGCGCCCAAAGAAGTCGATACGGCAAACAAGGCTGCTGTCTTCTTGGCTGCCATGTCAAGGTAGTCCTCCACAGTGATGTCCAGACGGTTTTCATATTCGACATCCAGGTACTGCCCCTCACAAAGCTCCAGACACGCCAGGCTCAACATCTTGACGGAACCGGCAATTTCTTCATCAGCTATCCCCTTCTCCTTCAGTCTAAGTAATGCCAAATAAGCCAGAGTAAACATAGCGTCACCACCGTTTATCGCTTGGGACCGACCCCACAATTTCCATACAGTCGGCCGGTGATGACGTTCGTGGCTGGCATCTTCGATATCGTCATGGATTAGAGAGAAGTTGTGAATAAGCTCCACGGCCGCGGCGGCGGGCATCACCTGCGACACATCGCTTCCCACTGCTTGGCAACTAAGCAGGCAAAGGGCGGGGCGAATAAATTTGCCTGATTCTCTGTTGCAGGGATGTCCGTGCTCATCTTGCCAGCCCATATGATATCGTAGGATACTGCCAAGAGCCGAAGAACAGCTACCGATAGCTTCCCTTAACTCAACTTGCAGTGCCTTGCGATAGGACATGAACGACCCAGGCAAGCTATGTTTTGGGCCCATAGGAATCAGTCCATATTAACGACTGGGAAAACGGATTGTCAACTAGGTGAAGTTTGGGCCCTGCTACGAAAGTCTTTGTGGAGAGGGCTAAAGTAGCTACGACAGACAAGATAATTGGCAATCTGATTCTTGATGGAATTCTATCCGCGCGCTATAATTAGCAATTTGACGTTGAGAGTGCTAATTACAGGAGGTAGATAGATGAATTGCACTGTATGCGGAAATCCGTTGATTTATGACAGGGCTGTATTCCATTGTTCATGTGATGCCTTTATGCACGCCTACTGCTGGGATGAGCACGTATTGCACGCCCATCGACCGTCCTTTGAGATAGGAAACGTTAATTTAGATGGCGAATTCAAAGCAAAGGAGAACAGAATAGAGACACAGGTCTCCAGAGCGCAAGTCTCTGGGGGGCGAAGCTCCGAAGAGCAAAAGACGCCTCTTCTGAAGTAACGGAGGATACACATGCCTATCTATCAATATCGCTGCTTGAATTGCAATCGCCAATTTGAGCTTAAGCAGAGCTTTGATGATAAACCAGTGGCTGATTGTCCTAGCTGCCACGGAATTGCTCGTCGCATCTTCTGCCCTGTTCCCATCATATTTAACGGCCCCGGCTTTTATGTAACCGACTCCAGGGCGGAAGCGGGGAAAGGGGCTGGTCCTGAAGGCTCCAGCAGGAAGAATAACGGGGGTAGCAAGTCATGAAATGCCCCGTCTGTGGCAAAGAAGCCAGGGTTCGTATTTATCGCTGTGCCAAATGCGCTGTCTATGTGCACGAAAAATGCTGGCAGAAGTATGTGGCACAGGCTCACAAAGACTAGCTCACCATTCATTCTTATCATTCCATTCCTATCATGTTATACTTGATTTGATTGTCCCTGTAGCTCAGCTGGACAGAGCGGCTGCCTTCTAAGCAGCGGGTCGAGGGTTCGAATCCCTCCAGGGACTCCATAGCAAACCTGTGCTTCAGTAAATAGACAATGACTGATAAGTACGATGTAGAAGTTAAGTTGCTTGCCGTCACGCCTGATGCCGAAAAATTGATAGAGGCGGCAGGCAGGCTGTGCTGGGACACACAGGATAAAACTGGGACGGTGCCCGACCGAATTCAGAAATGGCTGGAGATCGGGCATGAGTCAATGGTTGAACATGCCTGTGCTACCTTCTACATCCGTGCCAGCCGCGTCCTGACTCATGAGTTGGTCCGGCACAGATTGGCGAGTTATAGCCAGAGAAGTCAGCGATATGTGAAAGAGACCGAGCCCAGGTATATCGAGCCGCCTGAAATCAAAGACAACAAGCCTGCCCACAAGCAATTTGAAGAGGTAATGAAGACTTCTTGGCAGGCCTATGGCGACTTGCTGGCTAAGGGCATAAAAGCTGAGATCGCTCGCTACGTCCTGCCCAATGCCTGTGAGACCCAGATAATCTGCACCTGGAATTTCCGCGAAATTCGCCATATCGTCCAGCTGCGCACATCCAAACGAGCGCTTCCTGAGTTCAGGGCTGTCGCCGAGGAAATACGGAGGATAGTGAAGGAAATAGCCCCCCAGGTATTTGCGGATTTGTAGGTGGTGGAGCTGACGGGATTCGAACCCCTGACCTCCCGTGTCCAAAAGAGGTCACGCCACGGAGACGGAGTAGGCTCTGGTATCTTAGCTTTGTTCCTCTACTGTGAGCCAACCCTTGGCTCGTTCTAATGCTCTTGCCCAACCGTGGCGCAATGCGTCGCGTTCTCTGGCTTCCATACGTGGCGTGAACCGCTGTCCTATTTCCCTCAGTGTTGCTATCTCCTGACGGGATTTCCAGAACCCTATCCCCAAGCCAGCAAGATAGGCCACTCCCAGGGCCGTCGTCTCTAACATTTTTGGTCGGGATACTTCCACCCCGGCGATGTCAGCCTGAAACTGTGCCAGGAAGTTGTTGGTCGCAGCCCCGCCATCCACCCGTATCTCCGCCAGCCTAAGACCCGAGTTAGCCACCATCGCTTCCAAAACGTCCGTCACCTGATAAGCGATTGATTCCACAGCAGCCCTGACAACCTGGGCCCTGCCGCTGCCGCGGGTCAGCCCGACGAGTATACCGCGCGCATACATGTCCCAGTGAGGTGCCCCCAAGCCAACAAAAGCAGGTACCAGGTACACACCACCGGTATCCTTTATTTCCATTGACAGTCGCTCCGACTCCTCTGCCTCCTTGATTAACCCTAAATCCTGTAGCCACTGGATGGCTGCCCCGGCGATGAATACGCTGCCTTCCAAAGCGTACTCCGCCTTCCCATCGGGGCTACAAGCCACAGTAGTCAGCACACCGTGTTTGGCTACGACAGGTTTCTTGCCTGTGTTCATAAGCACGAAAGCACCAGTGCCATATGTCACCTTGGTCATACCGGGCTGGAAGCATGCCTGGCCAAATAAGGCTGCTTGCTGATCACCCGCTACTCCGGCAATTGGAGTCCCATCATCTGTATAGCCAAAGATGTTGACCGAAGGGCATACAGTCGGCAGCATAGAACGCGGAATGTTGAAAAGTCGCAGTAGTTCGTCATCCCAAGCCAAAGTATTGATGTTGAACAGCATGGTGCGAGACGCATTGGAGAAATCGGTGGCATGTACCCTGCCATTGGTGAGCTTCCAGAGCAACCAGGCGTCCACGTTACAGAACAGAATCTCACCACGTTCCGCCCGCTCCCGTATCCCGGTCAGATTCTCCAATAACCACTGTATCTTCGTTGCCGAAAAGTAAGCGTCAATTATCAGGCCAGTTCTGGCCTGGACGATATCGGCTACGCCTTGTCCTTTAAGCTGCTTACACCTGTCCGCCGTCCTTCGGCACTGCCAGACGATAGCCCGTCCTACAGGCTCTCCAGTCAATCTATCTACAAGTATGGTCGTCTCCCGCTGGTTGGTAATACCTATGGCGGCGATATCGGCATCCTCAATCCCGGCATCGTGCTTGGCCTGGCCGATTGCCTGTAGAGTCTGCGCCCAAATCTCCGAGGGGTCATGCTCTACCCAACCCGGCTCGGGATAGTACTGGGGAATCTTGGCGTAACCACGCCCACGTATGGCCCCATCATGGTCAACAATAAGCGCTGTTGTTCCTGTGGTGCCCTGATCAATAGCCAGAATGCAAGCTTTCACCCTGCTTCCCTCTCCAAGCTGCGAAGTCTTTTTTGATTTTGCCATAACGCATGCGCCTGCTACTCGCGACCAGGCTAGAATCGGATGGGTAATCGGTAGCCAAAAGATACCCTTATCTAGCCAGTCCCGTCAAGGTTCACGAGGTGATTCCCTCCTGCTGCCGCCATACGAAACGTGAAAGACGCAACCTACCTGGCGACTACAGGTTATGCAGACATGCCATTAGAGGGCCTTGACAAAGATGATATAATATATCGTATAACGATGTACTCCAAGGTTGAGGAGCGATGGGGGAGGACAAGATAGCGGAGGCACACGTAACCAGCCCTCAAGGGCTACCCTTCGTGTCGGTGGTCATACCCGCTTATAACGAGGAAGACTACCTGCTTTCGTGCCTGGAGTCCATAAAGAACCAAGACTACGCCGCCGAGTACGAGGTCATCGTAGTTGATAATGCCAGCACGGACAATACCG
>CAYGWI010000028.1:0-8554 GCA_964353715.1 uncultured Dehalococcoidales bacterium
ATCAAGCAAGTTCTCCGGCGTGGTAGCTAGAGCTCTCATAATGGCCTGATAGAGGGCAATCCAGACAGGAAACTGAACCAACATGGGCCACAGGCAACCCAGAGGGTTTACACCGGCTTCTTTATAGAGCTTCATCATTTCTTGCTGGAGTTTTTGTTGATTCTTACCGTATTTCTTCTGCAGTTCCTGAATCTTCGGCTGCATCTCCTGCAAAGCCTTAGTGGAATTGAGTTGACGCTTTGTAAGAGGCCAGGTGATTAGACGCACGATTATGGTAAGGGCGATGATTGCTAGCCCAAAGCTACCGCCCAAGATATGGCTCAAAGCAATCAGTACATTGAGTACCGGGTTAGCTATAATTAAATTCCATACTTCCATGGCGTACAACCATCACTCTTCAGCAGTCAGGGAAACAGGCCAACCCTCTACCACTTCCCCTTTGTCAATATCCACAACATATATCGAGTTATCTTCGCCTCGAATGTAGACGAGGCCATCGCGGGCACAGAAGGGACTTCTAACAGAAGCGCCAATTGAGATAGTTCTCAACGGCACTGCCTCATCTCCAAATTCGGTGCCGATGTCAAAAACATAAACAGTGCCTGATTCATCAGTTACTACCAGTAGATTATCCATCAAAACGGGCGAGCAAACTATGGAGTCTTCAGCATCAAATTCCCATATCTTTTCTCCCGTTTCTGCCCCGATAGCATACAGTTTCCCGTCAAGGCAGCCGGCATACACAACACCTTGGTTGACTATAGGAGATGCCCAGAACCAGCTACCGGCGGGTTCCTCTTGGGGAAATTTCCACCCTGATACGTTGGCTCCTATTTCTATGGCATAAAGATAACGGTCAAATGAGCCCACGTAGACCGTACCTTCGTCTATCACCGGTGAAGAAGTAAAGCCTGCCTGTGATTCGAACGACCAATCCAATAGCTTGCCTGTTTCAGCTGATAAACCATAGATATGACCATCATAAGTGCTCACGTAGAGAGTGCCACCGATGACCGTCGGGCTTGTCCAGAGTTTGCCAGTTAGGAGAGGCTCAGATTCCCACTTACGCTTGCCACCAGTTGCATTCAGGGCATAAATCCTACCATCCGAACTACTAACATAGATAGTTTCATTAGCTATCACTGGGGTTCCTACAATAGCTCCCATGTAACCATCTCTTGGGTAATCCCACATATCCTCACCATCGGCTATGCTTAGGGCATGTACCTTGCCGCTGTAGGTGCCAACGTAAACCAAATCACCGTCCACTATCGGTGTCGCATATATCATAGTAGAGGCAAACGTGTGATCCCATTGTTGACTTTGGGTCGATGCGTTTATTGCCACCACTCTGCCATCTCTGGTACCCGTATAAATAATGCCATCCTTCACTGTGGGCCCCGACCATCCGCCCTTTGGCTGCGTCGCGCCGATGCAAGAGACCAACACCAGGGGCAAGAGAGCGATTACTGCAATGAGAAAGAGCTTTGGTTGTTTCATTCTATAGCTAAGGTACGGGATCGTAGCCACCCTCCGAGAAGGGATTACAGCGAACTATTCTCTTGGCCGCTAGCCAGCTACCTCGGACCAATCCACATTTCTTAATTGCTTCGAGCGCATAATGTGAGCACGAAGGCTGGAAACGACAAACACTGGGCAGAACGCTCGACAGTGTATTCTGGTACAATCTAATTAATCCCAAAGCTAACCAAGTCACCCGTTGCTCTCCAATAGCTGCGCCCGAGCTAGAAGCCTGATTGTTCCCCCTTCTATCTGATGATAATCGGCACCACTGGCTGCGGACCGGGCCATGAAGACGATGTCCCATCCCGGTTTCAGCGACTGCACCCTCATTATTTCTCTCAGCAACCTCTTCAGGCGATTACGTTGCACCGCTTTACCTACTTTTTTCGTCACGGAGAAACCATATCGGCTTAGATTTAAGCCGTTGGGCATTGCCTTCATCACTAGCAAGCTACTTGCCCAGACCTTACCTTGCCGGTAAACCAAAGTGTATTGTGTTCTGTTAGTCAGAAAACGAGGCTCCTTCACACGACAGGGCTAAACCGGAGTCAGCCTATGTCTCCCCTTAAGACGCCTTGCCTTGAGCACACGTCTTCCACCTCGAGTCGCCATCCTAGCCCGAAAACCAAGGCTGCGCTTCCGGGGAATCCTCTTTGGTTGATAAGTTCGCTTCGGCATTTTTTAAACTGTCGACCGAGATAGGCCGACGCCTCCTGTTTTCCAAACATGGCTCGGTGCGTAGGGTAACATAGCAAGGTAACGAGCCCTTTTTATGGCTTGCGCCAAGCTTCTTTGATGTTTGGCACACGTTCTACTCCTCCGCCGTGAAACAATCTTGCCCTGACTGGAAATATACCGAGACAACATAGCAGCATCCTTATAATCAATTCTCATGCTCCCCTTGCAAAACGGACACACTGCTGGTCTGGTCACAAAGTTCCTTGTACTTCTTACTCTTCCAGTTACTCCTCCGGTTGCTCTTCCGGTTACTCTTCCAGTATTAATCAAATCTTCTCTCCTTCATTATTACTCAAAGGGCAAATCCTCAGGCTCAATTCCCTCCCCCTCAGGAAGCGCCGCCGAATCTCGTTTACCAAGGAAAAGTACACGTTCTGCAGTCACCTCAAGGCTAGTACGCATTTGCCCGCTTTGCCCTTCCCAGCTGCGAGCGTGCAGTCTTCCTTCAACGTAAACCTGCTTCCCTTTGCTCAGGAATTGATTGCACTGCTCAGCTTGCTTACCCCAGACGCTGACTCTAAACCAGTCTGTTTCTTCCCTGTTCTCTCCGGCAGAAGTAGTGTAACGACGATTGGTAGCTATATTGAAAGATGTAACCGCCTTCCCGTTAGGTGTGTACCTCATCTCCGGATCAGAGCCCAGATTGCCAACCAGTATTACTTTGCTTAAGCTTGCTATATCACTCACCTACCTTTACCACAAGATATCGCAAAATATCACCAAAACTGCCGATTTCGCTTTCGACTTCTCTCACTGATTTTGGCATTAACTTAAAGTGAGCTAGAATATAATCAGCTTCCATAAATCTTCTTACCGGGTAAGCTAGCCTTCTCTTGCCCCAATTCTTCGTATCTTCCACCGCCCCGCCGTGACTATTGATCGACTGAGTCACCTTGTCCACGATCTTGGACACTCCATCTTCATCAACCTCGGGACTAATCATAGCAACTAGTTCGTAGTCATGCATGCCTAGATTTTATACCACAGGCAATAAAATGGCAACAACCCCTATGGTTTAACCGCATAACATGCCTGAGTGCTAGAATGTCAAATCAAGCCAATGTTATAATTCCACCGATGAGACTGTCCGAGTTAGGAGAATTCGGTCTAATTAATCTCATACGGGCCGCCAGTACCAGACACCAAAATCCTGGGCGCACCCCGTGGCGAGAACTGCTGCTGGGCATTGGTGATGACGCAGCTGCCTGGCAAAGTGGCAATCGCATCCAGTTAGCCACTACAGATACTCTCGTTCAGAGCGTTCACTTCGACCTCGGCCTTATTACCTGGGAGGAATTGGGCTGGAAAGCACTGGCTGTAAATCTAAGCGACATAGCTGCCATGGGTGGTATTCCGAAGTACGCTTTGCTTTCTCTCGTACTGCCTGCCGAATTGAAGGTGAAAGACGTCTCCGAGTTTATCAACAGTATTGAGCACATGGCCACGGAATTTGGAGTGGCTATAGTGGGGGGTAATGTCGCTACAGCTCCCAATATAGTTATTACGATCACAATCATAGGCTGCTCACAGGGCAAAACCATGCTCCAAAGGTCCACAGCATCCCCTGGTGAGCAAATAGCCGTCACAGGATACGTGGGATTATCCGCAGCCGGCCTCCTAATGCTCAAGGGAAGAACCGTCTCAGATCCGGCCGCAAGGAATATCCTGAGACAAGCCCACCTTAAGCCTGTACCCAGAGTAGAAGAAGGACAAATCCTAATCGAACAAGGAGTCAGGACCGCAATAGACATAAGCGACGGACTTGTTGCTGACCTCGACCATATATGCGAATCCAGCAAAGTCAGCGCCAGGATAAATGTGGAACAAGTGCCGGTACACCCCGTAGTCACAACACATTTCCCAAACCATCAGGAGCTGGCTCTGTATGGTGGGGAGGACTACGAGCTTCTTTTCACCGCCGATAAGGCCACTGTCGCCCGAGCTAAACAAGCCCTGAGCTGTCCGGTTACCGTAATAGGCGATATAACAAAAGAAGAGTTACCGACACGAGTACTTGTGGTAGATGGCAGGGGAACTATCATCCCCTACAAAAAAGGGGGGTGGGACCATTTCAAGAATGGAGTCTCTCACGTTAGATTCACATAGCCCTGAAGAAACCCAACTTCTGGGAAGCTACTTGGGAGAGCTGGCTCAAAAAGCTGACGTCTTCTTGCTTACAGGCGAGCTGGGGACAGGCAAGACCTGTCTGGTCCAGGGCATTGCTCGCGGCCTCAACGTCAAGGAGTATGCCTTCAGTCCCTCTTTCGTTATACTGAGACAATATCATGGCCGGCTTCCCTTATACCATATTGATCTTTATCGCTTGGATTGCATCGAGGAAATTGCTGACCTCGGCCTTGACGAGTACTTTCATGGCGACGGAGTCTGTGTGATTGAATGGGCAGAAAAGGGGCTGCAGATAGTACCGCCGGATAATTTGCTTATCACCATCCACTATATCTCAGCCTCCGAGACAAGACGGTCTATTTGCCTGAGACCTCAAGGCGAGCGTTACCAGGAACTAATAGAGCAACTCAAAAATGAGAGGAAATTGTGGCCCAAAACGCGAAATGCCAAACAGTGCAGAATTTGAAAACCGAAGGTCAAAACCCAAAATGACAACTCAGAACGGAGGGCTTCTTAACTCCTGTTCTCCCATTTCGCATTTCTATTTCTGCTTCTTATGTTCGGATTTCTGACATGGAATTAGCTATAGATACTTCATCCAATATCGTCGGCATTGCCTTATCTCACAAGGGTGGAATACTGGCCTCGCTGACCTGGCAGACAAGGCGGAACCACACAACAGAACTGCTGCCCAATTTAGTTTGCTTGTTGCAGCAAACCAAGGTGGAAGTCTCCTCTATAGAAGCAATTGTCGTCGCCAGGGGCCCGGGCAGTTTCAATGGACTTCGAGTCGGCATAGGCACTGCCAAAGGGCTGGCCTTCACCCTCCATATCCCTTTGCTTGGCGTAAGCACGCTGGAAGCTGAAGCCTATCCCTTCGCCTTTACCGGACTGCCTGTGCGCGCCATTCACAACGCTGGCCGCCAGGAACTAGCCACTGCCGTTTATCGCCAAGAAGATACTGAATGGCAATGCCTAGAGGCAGAAAATCTGGCCTCAGTTGAAACTCTGTGGCATCGCACCAGGCAAAAGACGCTTTTCTGCGGTGAAATTCCTGATGATATAGCAAGGCAACTGCGCCACAACCTGGGCAGCCGAGCTATAATTTGCCAAAACAACAGCCTGTCCCGAGCTAGTTCTCTAGCTATACTAGGTTGGCGAAAATTAAGCAAAGGAGAATACCATGACCTGGTCGCTCTGCAGCCATTATACCTTCGCCCTCCTCATATAACCAAGCCTAAAGAGAGAACGCCATCTTTATCAGCACGAATGGAGCAACGGAAACAAGAAAATGGAATTCCCCAAAATAGATGTTGAATATACGGCACAATTTTGTTTTGCCTGTAGCCAAGAAAACCCAATCGGTTTGAAGCTGAAACCTGTTCAGGATGGAGAAAAGGTCACTGCCGAGTTCACCGCCGGGAAGTTTCATCAAGGCTGGGGCAATGTGATTCACGGCGGTATTTTGTATACCCTCCTAGACGAAGTAACTGCCTACGCCATGCTCTGCCATGGAATCGAGCTTGGTGTCACTGCTAAGAGCGAGATAAGATTCAAACAGGTAGCACCCATCAATGAGCCCATCAGAGCGTCTGCCTGGGTCACCAAATTAACGAAGCGGCTCGTAGAAGCTAAAGGAGTGATCAGCCTCAAGGATAATAAAGTCATAGCCGACGGGACCTTCCTGTTCTACGTCTTGAGACAATCGAAGAAAACAATTCTCTGGGACATGGATGGAGTGATTTCCGATTCCTACTCCTTTCACTTCAATGCCTGGCTAGAGACCTTCGCCAAAAGGGGTATTGAATTCACCAAGGAAGATTTCACCCGACTCTTCGGCACCAGGAACGACTTCATAGTCCGTACCATTATGGGTAGGAAGCTCCCTCAAAGAGATGTTAGAATCGTGGTACAGGAAAAGGAAGAGACCTTTCGACGAAAGGCAACAGGACACATCAAGCCGTTTTTCGGGGCAGTGAGGCTGATCAATGCCCTGAAGAAGGGGAATTTTAGATTAGGCTTGGTCTCCTCAGCGCCCAGGGAGAATATCGATTTGGTGCTCAGTGAGCTTGACTTGGTAGGAATTTTCAATTGTATTGTCTTCGGTCAGGAAGTACCGGAAAGCAAACCCAGCCCTGAAATATATCTCCTGGCCGCCAAAAGACTGCAAGTGACACCTAACGATTGTGTGGTAATTGAAGATTCACCCCTGGGAGTGAGAGCTGCCAAAACTGCCGGGATGAAGTGCCTGGCCGTGACCAACACACATGGCCGAGGAGATCTTGAAGAGGCTGATATAGTAGTCGATTCCTTGGAAAACGTGGATTTGATTACCCTGCTCATGAGAGTCTAGAAATAAGCCAGGATAGAAAAGAAGGAGATTCAAATCATGGAGAGAAGTCTAGTGCTTGTCAAACCTGATGCCATGCAACGGGCATTGGCTGGCCAAATTCTTTCTCGCTTGGAAAGCAAAGGGCTGAAGATCGTAGCTATGAAGATGTTGCATATGGACAAAGATTTGGCTCGACGCCACTATGCCATCCACGAAGGGAAGCCTTTCTTTGATGATTTGGTGAGTTTCATTACCTCCAGCCCACTCATCGCCATCGTCTTCCAGGGTGAGAATGTCGTGCAAATAGTACGACAAATGATGGGAGAGACCGACCCTGCCAAAGCGTCCAGCGGCACTATTAGGGGTGATTTTGGCATTGATATCGGACACAACTTAGTGCACGGCTCCGATTCATCGGAAAATGCCTGGAGGGAAATAGACCTATTCTTCTCAGCAGAGGAAATCTTCGACTATGACAGAGAGCTAGATACGTGGATCTATTGAATTCTAACTACCGGGATCGCCTTGTCCCATAACTTGTCCAATTGATAGTAGTCCCGCTCCAGCGGGCCGAAAATGTGAACGATAACCGACCCAAAATCGGCAAGCAACCAACCCGAGTCAGCGGTCCCTTCGTTATGATGAGGGACAACGTGTCTAGCCCTCAATACCTCATCAATACCCTGCCAGATAGCTTCAATATGCCGCCTGGTATCTCCCGTACAAATGACAAAATAGTCTGCGAAAGAGCACGAAGCTCTCACGTCCAGCATAGCAATATCCCTCGCTTGCTTCTCTGAAGCAAGCTCAGTAGCTAAGCGTGCTATTTTCTCCGTTTCCAGAAAGGCAGTAACCTCGTTACGCAATTATATCACTTATGGCAATATTTGACTAAGGCTGTCTTGCCATGTATATTCTGGAAATTTAGACTCTGTTTCAAGACTACTCCTTCATGCATTAGGGGGTGAGATTTTTCGGTTTGCTTTATATCTGCTATAATTGAAACGAGGATAAAGATATGCAGGCAAAATGGTGGCGCAGCGGTTTTTTCTACCTGCTGCTGTTGATAGTAGTGGGTGCCCTGATACTTGCCCGTGTCACATCCGGAGCAGGGCCCACCGAGGTAACCCTGCCCGAATTTACCGAGACGGCCAAGCAAGGGCAAATTGACACAATCAGGCAGACTGGCCAGATAGTGCAGGGACTGATAGACGACCAGGTCACGATTACAACGCATTTTGATGGTACCACCTACGAACTGGTCAAGTTTCTCCAGGACGAAGGGGTGGTCCTAGGAGGGGAAGGAGTCCAATTCGTCTTCAAACCCAGTGGTCTTGATTGGGGAGCAATAGGATTGACAGTCATTCTACCCATTGTACTGCTGGGGGCGCTGTTTTATTTCTTGTTCTTTCGCGCCGCCCGGGGCGCTGGAACACAAGCCTTCAACTTCAGCAAAAGCCGTGCTAGATTGACGCTTGACAAGAGACCTGATGTGACTTTTGCCGATGTTGCCGGAGCAGACGAGGCTAAAGAAGAGGTCCAGGAGGTAGTGGAATTCCTCAAGTCCCCTCAAAGATTTCAGGCACTGGGGGGACGCATACCCCGGGGAGTGCTCCTCGTAGGGCCGCCAGGAACTGGCAAGACTCTGCTGGCCAAAGCCATAGCTGGAGAGGCGAGGGTACCTTTCTATTCCATTAGCGGCAGCGAATTTGTGGAGATGTTTGTGGGTGTGGGTGCCGCCAGGGTCAGAGACATGTTTGACCAAGCCAAGCGTAATGCACCATGCCTTATATTCATTGATGAGATTGATGCTGTAGGTCGGCACCGTGGTGC
>CAYGWI010000029.1:0-8091 GCA_964353715.1 uncultured Dehalococcoidales bacterium
TATTCGACTGAAGGCTGGGGCATTACGCATAATGGAACGTGCCTAATCATGAGCGATGGTACGTCAACACTGCATTTCTTAGACCCGCAGACCTTTGAAGAGATCAGTCAGCTTGCGGTGTTTGCCAATGATGATCCCGTAACTAAACTCAATGAATTGGAATACGTCCAGGGCGAAATCTATGCCAATGTCTGGCAAACAGACCGAATCGCAAGGATTGAACCCGGGACAGGTCAAGTAGTCGGGTGGATAGACCTGGAAGGGCTCCTGACCGCAGAAGACCGTAGTGAGCCCGTCGATGTTCTCAACGGCATTGCATATGATGCAGAGGCCGATCGCTTGTTTGTCACCGGGAAGCTGTGGCCTAAACTGTTTGAAATTGAGCTGATTTCTCCAGCGTAACTGGTGATTCCCTCGTTGGAGCCAGGTAACTGGCTGATTGGAGCTAGCGCTGCAAGATTTTCAGCCTGTTTCCCTTTGGTACGTCCGAAGCTTTGGCTCAGGCACGTGTCACCATCATAGGAAGAGTTGCGGGGAAGACTCATTGTGTTACCCCGAGCTACTCCCCCGGCAGGAAACCCCGGCACACTGATCTAGTTCAGATAGATTAGTGACGCTTTATATGTCTGTAACATTGGATAATAACCCTCCGTGTCGTTGTGAGCCCCGAGTTGTCGGGGCGTGGCAATCTCATTTCGAAGTCGGAGCCCTTTATAGTTGGAGTAAGACACCTCGCTTAGAGATTGCTTCGTCGCTGCCGCTCCTCGCAATGACGAAAGAAAGTGTCACTAATGATATGAACGAGTACACACACTTGACAACACATAGTGACCAGTCTATAATGCAAATTACCTAGTATAGCGATGTAGTTTTTAGCCGAGAATTACCTTGAGCCTGTGGATGAATTGAGTGGCAAAGGAAGGGAGATGGCCCTGAAGGTAATTCGAGGGCAATACTGAATGAAAGAGCCGCATACGATGCGTCGCTTGGGGGACCTGGCCCGAGCCATCGTTTATCGGCAAGCGTTAATCAAACATGAGTGCTGGCCCCGCGCCAGGCTTGAGGAGTTGCAGCAGCAGCAGCTAGCTAGACTTCTTGATTGGGTAACTGAGAAGTCCCCCTTCTACCGCGAGTTCCGCAGCACACACCGGCTGGGTCCGCCATATAGTCTTCAGGACTTCCCTATCCTGGACAAGAAGACCTATATGAAATGTTTCGACCAGATCGTCACTGACCCCCGGTTGCGCCTCTCTCAGCTACAAGAGCACATGGCCCACGTTTCCGGGGACGAGTATTACCTGGGCAAGTATCGTGTCCTTACTACGGCAGGTAGCTCCGGACTAAAAACGGTGGTGGTGTTCGATCGGAAAGAATGGAGTATTCAGGAAGCGACGAGCATGCGGATTGCAAGCATGATGGGAGTGGTTCCGTTCTCATTGAGACGCCCCACGATTGTTACCATCGGTTCCCACAGTCCTCTGCACGATAGCTATCGCCTCCCCTTGAGTATGGATACCGGTCTTTACCGTTATCACGTGCTACCGGCTACTGCTCTTGTTGAAGAGCTGGTTCAGCGGTTGAATTACCTCCAACCCCACGTGCTCCGGGGTTTTCCGTCCCTGCTGGGGCTGCTAGTGACAGAGGTGCTTCAAGGCCATTTGCATATCAATCCTTCTATTATTGCTGGTGGCGGCGAACCGCTGAGCAGTGAATTGAGGAAGCAACTACAGGCTGCTTGGCCCAAAAGCTCGGTCTTTGATATCTATGGCACTCAGGAAGGACTCCGCGCCATGGAGTGCAACCCTGGCCAGGGGATGCACATCTTTGAAGACCTGGGCATCGTCGAGGTGGTAGATGAGAACAACCAGTCTGTGCCCGACGGGACTCTGGGACACAAGATTCTATTCACCAGTCTGTTTGGTTTCACTCAGCCCGTCATCCGCTACGAGATATCTGATATGATGGTACTGGCCCCAGAGCCCTGTCCATGTGGCCAACCATTCCGGCGTATTCTGGCCATCAACGGCAGGAATGACGATGTTCTCTATCTTCGCGGTCGAGGGGGAAAACAGATTGCCGTTCATCCCGTCCATTTCTGGAACGTCCTGGAAAGTTACGCCGATATACGACAGTATCAGGTAATTCATGAACCGGATGGCATCTGCCTGCGGCTGATGTTCGACGAAGGGAACGGACACGTAGCTGGCAGTGTCCGGGAACAACTGACACGGAAGTTGCATACACTGGGCGTTGAACGCCCGTCTATTCGTGTTGAACTGGTGACCGCGCTGGAAGACCGCTCTCGCCATATGGGGAAGTGGAAGAACATCATCTCCAACGTAAATTCGTCCGACACAGTAGCCGCACATCGCGGGTGATCGGATTCCCCCAGGGTTCGAGAAACTTATACGTGCAGGGCGGTGTGGCGAGGTGGTCAAAGTGATTGTCCAGGGTGATACATGGAATCTCTTCTAATAGCTGTTATACGGGCTCTGTTGCCCATCATAAACAAGGTTCATGCAATGGTACTTGGCATAAAGACCCTGGAAAGGCATGGCATCATCTGCGTTGAGGTGAGACGTCACAGGGGTCGTCCTATCGAACTGGAAGATGGTTGTGAGGTTAAGCCCGGAGACCCGGTCATCAAACTGCACTTCGATAATGAGTGGATCGATGAGAAACGGAGGTCAAGCTCAGAGTCAGGGAGGAGGGTCTTCCCACGAGGATTTGGCAACTACTTCAAGGAAGGTCTGCAACTGCTGGCCGCAGAAATGGCCCATGGGAAATATGATGGCATCGTGGCCGTATATGGTTGGACTGCCGTTCATGCTCAGGCTAAACGGTTTGGATTCCAGGTCGTCGATTTGCCGGACACCCTGAGGGTAAAGCTGGCGCAACTCCACATCACCGCACTGATGCAATCCCAAAGCATCCCCTGGCTCAGGAGGTATAGCACCTCCAGTAAACCCGTACAGGTTAAGGCGGTCTGGCTCTCGCGCGGCGAACTCTTGAGAATACACGGCTCGGCTGGATGATGCTTCTGGCTGGATGACCTGAGGGCTAGGGCCGGACTTGACCGGTGCCCTGGATAATCCACTTGTAGCTGGTTAACTCTTTCAAAGCCATAGGACCACGGGCGTGGAATTTCTGTGTGCTTATGCCTATCTCAGCGCCTAAGCCAAACTGACCCCCATCGGTGAAGCGGGTGCTGGCGTTGGCATACACACAGGCGGCATCCACTTCATTGAGAAAGCGCGTTGCTGCCGAGTGGTCTTCAGTGACGATAGCTTCGGAGTGCCCTGAGCCATATTTCTCGATGTGCTCCAGGGCTTCGTCCAGAGAATCAACCACCTTGACAGCCGCCTTCAGCGACAGGTATTCCTTCCCCCAGTCCTCATCTTTTGCGGGGACTAACAGATTCTTCCCCTTCACTGCGTTCAGGGTCAGAATGACACCATTAGCTTTGAGGATAGCCATAGCTCGCCTGTCACAGTGCATTTCCACTCCGGCTTTGGCCCACTCTTTGGCGATGGCTGGCAGGTAGGTTTGAGCGATCTGGTTATGGACCAGGATGCAGTCGAGAGCGTTGCACACGGTGGGACGCTGGACTTTGGCGTTGTAGGCAATAGCTACCGCTTTGTCGAGGTCGGCACTCTTGTCCACGTAGGTATGGCAGACACCGATGCCACCGGTAACTACCGGCATACTGGCATTCTCCGAGACAAGCTTTATCAAGTCAGCACCCCCACGGGGAATCATCAAGTCAATTACCCCCTTCATCTTGAGCATGTGTTTAACCAGAGCCCGCTCCGTGGACTCAATGAACTGAACTGCCCCGTGGGGCACTCCGGCGAGGTCGCAAGCCTCTTGAGCTATTTTGGCCAAGGCTTTATTAGAATTTACAGCCTCTTTGCCGCCGCGCAGGATGACGGCATTGCCTGATTTGAGGCACAGGCTCGATATGTCTATGGTAACATTGGGGCGGCTCTCGTATATCGCACCGATAACTCCCAGAGGCACTCGCTTCTTGCTTATCTCTAGACCATTGGGCAAGGTCCGCCTCTCGAACTCCTCGCCCACCGGGTCGGGCAGCGCCGCTACCGTCTTCACGTCCTGAGCTATGCCCTCAAGGCGGGATGGCGACAGCATAAGCCTGTCCAGCATAGCTTCGCTCATCCCGGAAGCCTTCGCCTTTTCATAGTCAATCTTGTTGGCAATCAGGACCTCATTCAGCCTATCAATGAGAGCGTCCGCAATACTGAGCAAGGCCTTATTCTTGATTCCCGTAGAAAGGAGAGCCAGCTTCTTCGACGCCGCCTTGGCTGCCCTTCCTCTTTCTTCGAGTTCCTTTATAGCTGATTTCATGACTCACTCCCTGGTGGATCAAACGCTAGTGCCTGTAAATTTCGAATACTGTATCCTTCTCTTTCCCCTGACTGTGAAGCCGCGCTATCTGGTCCACCAGACTTGACATAACCTGCAAGTCCAGACGGTCGGTGCCGGAGGTAAGGAGGCTTGTGCCGAATTTGGCCACTATGCGTTGGTAGGACATTGATGTAAATCTATCAGTTCCGGCCCCCAACTGACAACTAAGTCAAGGAACAAGCAGGACATGGGGGGTGGGGGGGAATTGAGAACGGAGGAATTGGCAAATTCAGAAACAATGAGGGCGAAGCCAGGGCTTCGAGGATCGAAGTGGATGGTTCGCCTCGTCCCCTTTCATGAATTACTGGGGCAGGTTATAATAGGCGGCAAAACAAATCTGGCGACCAGAACTAGCAAACAAGATGGGAATCCGCCTTCAAGTATTAGCTGGTGCTTCAAGCTGCACCCAAGACACGTGTTGTCCCTGATTTTAGCAACTTCCTGCCAAAGTCTGGCGCCGACGGCAAGTCCGGTGTTGTATGAATGAGTATGAGCCAAAGATAAATCTGCGCAAGTCAGTCGGCTTGATGGTCCTGGCCATTGTTCTCATGGCAGTAGCCGGATGGCTTTTGTCGCGAGAGAATTTCTATCAGATGCTTGAGGCGGTCAGGAGTGCCAACCACCTGCTTGTCGCATCGGCCATAGCGATATATTTTGTCAGTGTGGCAGTCTGGGCCATACGCTGGCAGACAGCACTTAAGTTCATGGGCTGCGGGATGGGCTTTGGCATTCGTTACCTGATACTTGCCGCGACCATTTTCCTGAACAACATCACTCCGGTAGCACGTGCTGGTGGCGACCCGTTCGGCAGAGCCTACATGATGCGTAAGCTCGGGAATATCAGTTATTCGTCGGGTCTGGCGTCCATAATCGGTGAGCATGCGCTCACTCCCCTGGTCATTGTCTCATTCCTGATGGCGGGCTTGATTTTTCGATTCGGGGAGGGATCGCTCCAGTTGACTTTGATTCTGACAGTGGTATGGGTTCTGGTTGCCCTGGGAGCAGTCTTTGGGCCTCGCTTCTTTTTTAAGAGAAGGATTGCAGTCAGGGGTGTAAGTGGCATTACTAACCGAGTCCTCGGTTGGTTTGGGAGGCACACAAGTGTTCGAGAATTGGTGACAGGAATCGAGGCTTTCTATGCAAGCACTTACGCTACAATGGACAAATGGCAACACGTATTGGCAATAGGGAGCTTGACATTGCTAATCGGTGCGCTTGACGTTTTTCGGGTTTATGTCATATTCCTGGCTCTGGGATATCATCCTACGTGGCCTATGCTTCTGGTCTCCTCCTCACTTCCGGTTATCGCTGGTCTCATTCCATTTCTACCTGGAGGCTTGGTTCTTATTGAAGGGTCATTTATCTCCGTCTTTGCCCTTTTCAGTGTCCCTTTGGATTTGGGACTGGCAGCAACACTGATTGAGCGAGGAATTTCGTTTGTTCTGAGCACTATAGTAGGGGCTCTAGTCTTTTCTTATCTGGGAGTCAAGATGGCAAAGAAACCTCAAAGTCAAAGGTGAGCGAAGATGCGCGTAGCATTAGTTGGCGACGAGTACTACCCTGATATAGGTGGCGCTGCTCGTTACGCCTTTGATTTGAGTCTTCAGTTGACCAAGTTAGGCGTAGAGGTTGTGGTGGTGACACATGCGCATCACGGCCAGCTTGAAGAGGAGGAGATTGCCGGCGTCAAGATCAGACGAGTCAAAGGGTTGGTGCTGAAGGATCCCCATCGTGCCGTCTCACCACTGCTTTTTCGCCGCTGTCACAAGTACATCCTGGATGGGGAATTTGACGTGGTGCACGGCTTGGATATCTATTCCACTATGGCGGAGAAAGCGGTCCGGTTTGCACACTGGCACCGAATTCCCTGTGTCATGACATGCCACACAGTGATGGAGTCGCCTTTCCTAATATTCTGGCAGCGCCTCGTTGGGTGGGCATTCGGGCTGAAGAAAGCTGATCGCCTGATAGCTGTAAGCCAGGCATCGGCACATTTCTCCCGTTTGTTGGGCTTTCGCGAGAAAAGAGTAACCGTTGTTCCGAATGGCGTTGATCTATCGTGCTTCAATGGGAAAGTCGATGCCTTCCTGATGCGAAAGGAATTGGGCATTGATAATAGACCTCTAGTAGTGACAGCGTCGCGGTTAATCAAGCGGAAGAGCCCGGGTCTGCTGGTATCGGCCTTTGCCAGGGTATTGAAAGTCGTCCCAAATGCCAAGCTGGTTATCGCCGGCTCTGGTCGAGAAGAGGATAATCTATCTCGCCAGGTCGAAAGCTTGGACATTGCGAATTCGGTATTCATGATGGGAGGATTGGCAAAAGAAAAAGTCGCTCAGCTCATGGCAGCGGCCGATGTTTTTGTTCTACCCTCTAAGATGGAATCCTTTGGACTGGCATTGCTGGAAGCTTCGGCTGCGGGTGTGCCAATAGTATGCTCAAACGCAGGCGGAGCCCCTGAGGTTTTTCAAAATGATTTCAATGCACTTTTGTATCCTCCGGGAGATGACGATGCTATGGCAAAGGCAATAGTTCATCTGATTCAGGATAGAGAGCTAGCAAAGAAGATCAGCGGAAACGCCGTAGAGACCGCTAAAAGGTTCACCTGGGAAATGACTGCCGAGCGAATGCTGCGAGTCTATGAAGAGGTGTTACGAGAGCACACCTCAAGTTGCTCTCACCATTGACGTATCGACGTCGAAGATGACGCCAAGCCCTTTGTCGACACAACGCATAGTGTAACGCAGTTTGGTCCTCAGCGAAGCCAGGTCCTGCAAAGCATCTGCCTGCCAAGGCAATTGTTCGGCTTCGGGTAAAACGGAACAGTCACAAGATATGACTTGACCGGTACCCGACATATACCTACTCGCCCAATATCTGGACAGCAATCTTTCTGGACCTGGGGCGATTATCGAAATCTACGAAGACTATCTGCTGCCAGGTGCCTAGAGTCAACTTCTTATTCACAAAGGGCACTGTTAGAGATGGGCCAAGCGTGGAAGCGCGGACGTGGGAATGGCCATTACCGTCCCCCCAGGTCTTATCGTGCTGATAAGGGACGTTCTGGGGTATCACCCTATCCCACATATCCTTGAAATCGGAAAGTAGATTCGGCTCATATTCTATGGTGGTAATTCCGGCCGTGGAACCGACTATGAACAATGTGACTGTTCCATTATTAATCCCGGACCTCTCGACATTCTTGGCCACCTGAGAGGTTATGTCGATAGCGTCGCATTTGCCTCTTGATTGAAGGGTGATATCCTGAGTTATTACGGTCATTCTCTTACCCCCTTCCAAAGAGATTGCTTCCTCTTCGTTTTACTCAGAGTCGCAATGATGGAGTGAGTGGTCATATCCTTACCTCCTGCCACATGATATCGTCCAACTCGAAAACAGGTCCATCACGGCATACCTGTTTCAGACCTTTCTTGGTATTTATTGTGCAACCATAACAAGCTCCAAAGCCACATCCCATCCGCACCTCCAGGGAAACCTGACACTTCTTTGCTGTCAGCTGTCGGCTGTCAGCTGTCAACAGCATTGTCTTGTACATTTCTATCGGACCACAGGCATATATCTGGTCAGCCCAGTCCAGGAAATCAGGCAGAAAATCGGTGGCCATGCCTTTCTGACCCGTGCTGCCGTCCTCGGTGACGGGAACGAATT
>CAYGWI010000030.1:0-7923 GCA_964353715.1 uncultured Dehalococcoidales bacterium
TAGCCCAAAGCCCGGTAGGGGAGAAACCACACATAGGCATAATCTTCCGGGGACGTAGCGCCTGATTTGTGGCAGCCTGATCCTTCACAAGGGGAAGGATGGTGTCCCTGTAATTAGCTTCCGGCTACCTCCCCCTGCCTCTGTGAGCTCCGATTTATCGTGGCGAAGAATCTGGCAGATTCTTCATTCCCCTTCACTCCATTCAGAATGACAAAAAGGGAATCCAAACTAGCTTCCGGATTCTTTCGGCGGTGCCAGAAATGTGTGTACTTTCTCCAGCCACCCGGGGATATCTATTTCCTGAGGGCAGGCATCGGTACACTCTGCGCACTTCGTGCACCGGTCGGCACGTTGCTCCTCTTTGAATCGACTGTAGAACCAGCGCGCCTCCCGGGGGTCTTCGTATATCATGGCATCGTTATACATCTCGAAGATGCCCGGGATTTCTACACCGCTGGAACATGGCATGCAGTATTTGCAGTTGGTGCACGGGATAGGGGCCAGTTCCTTATAGGCTTCCCGGGCCCGGTCGACCACTACCAGTTCTTCCGGGCTGAGGATGCCCGGCCTGGCGCTGTCAGCCAGGGCAACGTTTTCCACGACCTGCTCCATCGTACTCATACCGCTGAGAACCACCGAGACCTCCGGCTGGTTCCAGACCCACAATAGTGCCCATGCGGCGGGGCTGCGCTTGCGGGCTGCGCTTTCCCAAACTTCGGCCACCGGCCCACGTGGCCTGGCGAGCTGTCCCCCGCGTATCGGCTCCATGACCACAACCGCCAGTCCCCTGCCGGCGGCATATTCCACTCCCCTGCGGCCGGCCTGATAATCCGCGTCCCTATAGTTGTACTGGACCTGGGCCGAAGTCCAGTTGTCGTAATCGTCCACAATTTGCCTGAAGGTCTCGAAGTTATCGTGGAAAGAGAATCCCAGGTGGTCGAATCGCCCGTCAGCCATCGCTCCTTCAGCCCAGCGTATCACTCCCAGGTCCCGCACCTTGGCCCATGTCTTACTGTTCAGCCCGTGAAGAAGGTAGAAATCGATCTTCTTCATCTGCAGACGCTCAAGTTGCTCATTAAGGTAGCGATCAAAATCCCCAGCGTCCTTCACCAACCACACCGGCAGTTTCGTTGCCACCTTCACTTTCTCACGGTATCCGTCCTTGAGTGCCTTGCCCACTATCCCTTCGCCTCTCCCTTCATGGTAGGGGTAGGCAGTGTCGATATAGTTGACACCGTGGTTTATGGCATAACGCATCATCCTTATCGACTCGGGTTCGTCCACTTCTGCTGCTTGTTTGCCGGCGAGCGGCAATCGCATCGCCCCGAAGCCCAGTACCGACACATCCCAGTCCAGCTTGCCAAGCCTTCGATATTGCATCTGCATTATCTTCCTTTCTCGTTAATCTGCCTGTATCACGTACCGCCACTTGCGGCACTCGGCCTTCTTCCATGCCGGGCGACCGAACTTCATTCGAGCATCTTCTGCATCAAACAGGCCCCCCGTACCCGTGCATAACCCAGTTTGCGGTTAAGGGCGAGCACCGGTAGATTCTTACTATTGCAGCTGTTTCGTACCAGGTGCGTCTTCAGCACATCCCGTGCGTAGCGCAGCGCCAGTACCTGCACTGCCTGCCCCAGCTTGCGCCTTCGGTAACGCGACTCCACTCCAATATGGAGGGTGTAGGCATGATCAGCACCGTCAAAGCGGGTGATGGCGCACATCGCTGCCCATGTGCCGCTGGCCGTATCAACTGCCACAAACTGCCCGCCGGGCCTGTACCAATCGGACCCACACACGCTTCTTCGGAAATCTTCAAAGGAATCCCAGGCAGATTCGCCATCCGAGCCCGGGACAGCCCTGGCTGTTGCGTCATTCAGGACATACAGCTTGCGCTGCGCGTCTTCGGTGTCTCCCAATTCCTCCATCGAAGTGAAGCGAAATCCGTCGCTTTTGAGCCCGACAATGGTCGCGTCGTACGGATGATCATCGAAAGTATCCAGGTTTAGCTCCAGGATAATCTGCCGTTTCCACTCGATAAAACCGCGATGTTCAGCGAATGTCCTGCCTTGCGGGCAATCATCCCAGATGCTTACCCGCAAGCTTTTCGCCCGCGCCGTCTCAGCGGCGTGCGCTAGATCCTCATACAGCCGGCAACCTATCCCTTGCCCGCGCTGCTCCGGTCTCACGAACAGGTAAAGGGACATCTGGCCCGTCATGGACCCTCTGCGATGGATCCAGTAGAAACCCAGAAGCTGTCCTTGCTCATCTTCAGCCACCCTCTGGATGGTTCTCTCCCGCTCCTTGTCAAAGTACTCTTTTAGCCCGGATTCCGAATTTGGCTCGCCTTCCAGGATTGAAAACCAGGCGGCGAGCTGTCGAAAATCACGTTCTGGATCTCCTGGACGCATAATAATGGTCTTCATGGTTGTCTGGTGTCCTTCAGCATTGTCGGAGAGACCAAGAGGGAGCCTTTTCTCCCTTTCAAATATACCACACACCAACCACTGGGTGCAGGTAAATGTGTTCCGTGAGATAAGGCCTGATTGGTGCGGTGCCCCTGGAATTCTGGCGAGAAACTCGGTACTAACTTCCCAGTACGTAAGAGGAATTGACAGGTGGTTACATGTGTTCTAGTATGAACACCGTCCCGAGTAGCCGAGCAAGGACCTGCCACAGGAGTTGGGCCTGGTGCAGGCTGAAAGGTGCCGGCAATAGCCAGCACAAGGTAAGCCGAGGGCCAGGCCGGACAACAGCAGGCAGAGGAACTGAGGTTACTCGGGGTGTTCCATTCTTTGCCGGTTAACCTGCGCCTTTGATTTGAGTCCGATCCTATTACAAGGGAATGGGGGAGTGAGAGGCAACCGAGCAAATCCGGGGCAACGAAGGGCTGGCGCACCAGACGAGGGAGTCTCGGCAGGCATGTGCTAACAGGAAGGAAGAGTCTGTCTCTCTGTCCTTGAATCAGTCAATTGCCCTGCCTTCGGGGCTGAGCACGCTTCTCTAGTCAGGCTTGGTTGCCCGCACCTGCATGCTGACGATTGATTCTGCCACTTCGCGAATTGCCTCTGAAGAGATACCCAGATCTGTAGCGCAGTCCTGCGCGCCGGTACCACCATAGATCGCTTTGGCAGATACCTCTTTGACAACATCCACATCCTTGAATCCGGCAGCTTCCATTGTGGCCAGGTATTCGTCTTTCATACTGGCTCCGCCAACACAGCCAACATACGCCGGGATTGACTTCCTCACTTTGGCGGGAAGCTGCTTCAACAGAGCTATGTCGGACACCATTACCCTGCCGCCAGGCTTAAGCACCCGATATGCCTCGTCAAAAACCCTCCTCTTGTCAGGGGAGAGGTTGATCACGCAGTTGGATATGACGACATCAACGCAGTTATCGGCAACCGGGAGGTTCTCGATCTCCCCCAGCCGGAACTCGACGTTCCGGTAGTGTCCTTTTCTGGCGTTTTCCCTGGCCTTTTCAATCATTTCGGCGGTCATGTCGACGCCGATGACCCTGCCCGTTCTGCCGACCTTGTCAGCTGCCAGAAAGCAGTCAAGTCCGCCTCCCGAACCGAGATCCAGCACTACCTCACCTTTCTTGAGCGACGCCATAGCAGTCGGATTCCCGCAGCCGAGCCCTAAGTCTGCCCCTTCGGGAACAATCTTCAGTTCTGCATCGCTATACCCGATCGCCTTACTGACGGTGTCGCAGGTGGTCCCGCCGCAACAACTGCAGCTATTGGTCGGCCCACACCCGGTGGTCTTCCCTGCGGCAATTTTGCCATAGCTGTCCCTCACAGCTTTCCTGAGCTTTTCTTTCTCCATTTTGCAACCTCCTAATATGTGTCAGCAGTCTCTATTTCATATCCTTCATGACAGGTCCTAGCACGGTTATCACCATGCCACTCAGGTCATCAGCCTTAGTCAGAAGCAGGCAACACATCTTGCCGTCTTTCTGCAGGCTGGTCACAGCAAGTTTATCGCCGGCACGAATGTTCGCCTTAGCTCTCAACTCCTTGGGCAGTATCATTTGACCGCGCTCGTCTATACTGACCAGAGCCTCCACCCTGCAGCACGTTGCCACTGAAGCCGTTGCTCCACAGCAACTCTCCCTGCCGGCTGGCTGCTTCGCCTCTCCGCTCGCCTTCACCCGCTTCTTTCGATTCTCAGGCATTTCATTTCCCTCCTTTGATTGCTTATTGCCACTATCGCTTCAGCGATATCAGCAATCCCTGATAATCCTACATCATCAGTTCATTCGTGTCAAGTCCTCTTCGGGACCTGGCAAGGCCGGCCGACACAATCACATATCCGTTTGCTGTCAGCACATACCTCCGCCCATTGGACCGAGGTTGAGCGAAGTACCAGGAGAGAGCCTTGAAGGATACTTGTGTCCATTTCTCCCGTTCACCCGCCTGGACGGGGTGACCTGCCTCTCGTATGCCATCTCAGCTATCGTCTCTCGGTTTCCAGGCATGTCGCTGCCTCCTTATGCCAATAATAGTAACATGGAGTCAGTGGTATCAGCCTTTACTGATAATTCTACACCATCAGTTATTTCCTGTCAAGCCCCCCCTACCCTGCGATTGTGGATCGTCAACTGGTTCCTGAAACTGCGGCATGGTGCCTTCCGTCAGAGCAAAACAAGGGCACATTCACGATGAACGTGTCTTACAGGTCTTTGTTATTGGCCGGAATAGGGAGAAACTGATAGCGTTTGTCTACCTGTGAACGTCACAGGGTTGGCGGTTTTCTCAGCATGGCGAAGGTTGTCACTTCCGTTCCCGGCATCCTGTCCTCGGAAACAACCTCAAATCCGGACCGCCGGTAGATAGCCACGTTCTTCGTGGCGTTCGTCTCCAGGTAGCACGGCATCCGCTCCCGGTCGATACGTTCCAGCACCGGCCTCAGCAGCCGGCTGGAGAACCCCTGTCCCTGGTATGCCGGATCCACGCCGATGATATGCAGATACCAGTGAAGGTACGGCACCAGCCTGTGGTGCAACCTGTCGACATATCTACCGTAGGCCCGCATTCGGCCCGCCCCCTGGCGCCCAAACCTGACGAGGGTCGACAGCGGGACTGAGCGCATAATTTGCCAGACTCCAAAAGGCGCCTTCCCCGGCGGCAGCCAGGCTGCCACGCCCTCCAGGTTCTCTGAAGACGCGTAGACTTCGCCGTATTTCAGGCAGAGAGAAAGCGAAATGAAAGCGAACGTATCGGCGGCCGCGCGCCGCTCCGCTCCATCGGGGAAATAGTATCGAAACAGCTCGTATTCGGTGAAGGCCCGCCCCACCACCGCAGCCCCGGCATCGCACTCTGTCAGAGTGAGCCTTAACAGCTCGCCGTTCTGATTGTCCATCCTTACTTTCTAGCTCTGCCGAGTGCCCATGTCATCAATTATAGCAAAGGACGTCACTGAGACAGGAATAGTCAGGGAAGTGCTTTCGATTCCACTATGGTGCTATTCTAGGCACATAACGCCTGACTCGTAGCGGGCCTGATTGGTAAGGTGTCCCTGGAATGCGGAATTGCCGGCTACTTCTCCTCTATGGTTATGCGTATCATGACATCGCCCTGCTCGATGCTTTCCAGCACATCCATTCCATCTACTAGCTGACCAAATACTGAATGATGTCCATCAAGGTGATGCTGCGACGTGTACGTGATGAAGAACTGGGAGCCATTGGTATTGGGGCCGGAATTAGCCATTGATAGCGCACCGGCAACATGGGTATGCCCGGTGATTTCATCATCAAATTGGTAACCAGGGCCACCGGTCCCGTCGCCAACGGGGCATCCACCCTGGACCACGAAGCCGGGTACAACACGGTGAAACGTAAGGCCATCATAGAACCCGTCGCGTGCGAGGGTCACGAAGTTGTTGACTGTCCTCGGAACGTCACTGGCAAACAGCTCCAGCACCAGGTTCCCCTTTTCCGTTTCAATGGTAGCGTAGGTTTTCGGCCCTTCAGGCATCGTGGTTATTACTACTACTGCGACGACAACGGCAATAATCACACCCAGCCCGATTAGCAGCTTCTTTCTTCTCGACCCCGTGCTCGTTTGCCCTGCTTTCGGTTTCCCGCGTCCACTCAATCGCTGGCCGGTATCTTTTCGTGACATCCTTATGAACTCTCCTGACGTGACTTTTCCTCCGTCTTCAATATACCATAAGCCAACCAGCGGGTGCAGTCCAATCTGTCCTGGGGCATAGTGCCTGATTTGCGGCAGGCCTGACTGGTAGGGTGCCCCTGGAATTCTAATACCTGATGGTGTATCGTTTAATCACTTAAGGAGGCGAATCCAGATGTTAGAGGTGTATTTCTTTATCCTCGGATTAGTGAACAGCGTCTCTCTGATTTTGCTCTTTCTTATCCGAAAGAACAGACTGGACCTTCTTCATCGGTTCGGTTGGATCTATTTGCTGTTGGCTATTCCTGCGGCTTACGGAATTTTCCTGGTGCACCAGGAAAATGAAACGATGCGATACAGCATCTTTCTCGGGATCTTCCTGGCCTTTTTATTTGCAGAATGGCTACTTGATTACAGACTGAAAATCAATTTCCGGGAGAACTGGAGGAAAAACTGGAAGTGGCTGGTACCTTACCTGGCTCTCTATTACGCGATGAACTATGGATTTGTAGTGATGCCGTGGAAGACTTCTTTGGTGTGGGGCCTCACTATGCTCGGGTTATTTATCGTTCAAATCATCGCAAACTTGAAGAGCCACCCCAAGAACAGGAGACAGGAGACAAGGGGGGTTCATTGAGTTTGTAGAGTTCGTTGAGTTTATTGAGTTCAGAGAGACTTCAGGGGGTTAGAGATTGGTGGAGAGAAGTGGAGTTCATTGAGTTCATAGAGTCTATAGAGTCTATGGAGACTAGGGACTGTTAGAGACTCATGGAGATTAGTGGAGATACGGGAGAGACACTGCAGAAACGAGCGGGTGAAAGAAGCATTACTCCGAATACAATACGGTGGGGCATAATGCCTGATTTGTGGCAGGCCTGATTGGTATGGTGTTCCTGGAATTCCGGAGTAACAAAACGCTATGATGTCTCTTAGCGTTTTAGCGCCCATATCTGCACTATTCGTTCGCCAAGGATTGCCTTTGGATATGGTTCGACTTCAACAACTTCCAAATCTGCCCCGGCAACAAGAGTTCTCATTTCTTCGATTCCGTAGTAAGCATAGAATCGAGGCTTTCCGCCATAAGACCTCGGATTCTCTTCTAGTTGCTCACCGCTACCTACCTTGAAATTGAACGACAATACCCCCGATGGCTTAAGAACATGTCTCACTTCCAATAGAACGCGTGTCAATTCCTTCTTTGGAACATGATAAACGCAGCCGTTAGCCCAGACTCCACGAAAATGACTACCAGACAAACCAAGGCTTCTCATATCTCCCTGGATGAAACTGACGCTTGGGAAATTCCTACGAGCCTCAGACAGCATCGCAGAAGAGTAATCTAACCCAATGGAAATGATTCCTTCTTTCTGAGAGAGATAGGAAGCATCTTTCCCGTACCCGCAACCAATATCCAGAATCTCTGCTGTCCGCTCTCTCTCCACCATGACCAAAGTCACCAATTTGTCCAGCAAAGATTTCTCAAACCCTCCAATCCAGGTATCCGATACCAGGTCATTAATTCTTCGGGCATAACCCGACGCGATTAGGTCGTAGGTTTCACGGGTAACCTCAGTGACGTGAACTGCATCTGGTTTCATTCGAACGGCCGATCATAATGATCGTATGCTAAGTAAACAGGTATTCGGTCGATTAGTCTTCAATGCTGAACATCATACCCTTGCGAGGTTCTATTATCAAGAGAAGTCAAAAGGATGAATGACTGGACAATTCGCTATCTTGTTGGACAACGTTCTACTATAACGTGCGCTGTTGTTTGTCAGCA
>CAYGWI010000031.1:0-7892 GCA_964353715.1 uncultured Dehalococcoidales bacterium
GCCATCAGAGCGGGATGTCGTTATTATGCGGGCTATCCCATTACTCCCTCGACCGAAATCATGGAGAGGATTTCAATCAGACTTAATGAGGTTGGGGGCGTATTCATGCAGATGGAGGATGAGATTGCCGCTATCTGCTCAGTTATTGGGGCATCATGGGCAGGTGCCAAAGCCATGACCGCTACATCGGGACCTGGCTTCAGCTTGATGCAGGAGGCAATTGGATACGCTGCTATGACAGAGACACCAATCGTGGTTGTGGATGTTCAACGGGCAGGTCCCAGTACAGGACAGGCTACACGGGTGGCAAGTGGAGACATAATGCAGGCCAAGTGGGGGTCGTCCGGAGATTATCAGGTTATCGCTGTGTGTCCCTGGTCGGTGCAGGAAGCATATGAACTAACGATTAATGCCTTCAATCTTGCTGAGAAATACAGGGTTCCTGTTCTATTGCTTACTGAGGAAGCAATCGGTCATTTGCGGGAGAGAATAGACGTGGTGAAAGGTATTGAGATATTCAACCGCAGGAAGAAACCAGGTGCGGCCCCGTTTGGTACTGAGGAAAGGGATGGCGTGCCACCCATGCCCACTTTTGGTGAGGGAGAGAAGGTGCTGGTGACCGGCTCCACGCATGACAGTCATGGTTTCAGAAAAACCGACGACGCACTGGTTCAAGACAGGTTGGTTTCAAGGCTAAACGAGAAAATAGTGAACAACCGGGAACGAATTATTGACTACGAGACCTACTACTTGGAGGACGCCACAGTGGTTGTTATCAGCTATGGCTTTACGGCAAGGAGTTCGCTATTTGCCGTTGAGGCCCTGCGGCAGGATGGGAGAAAAATCGGGATGCTCAGGCTTAAAACCCTGTGGCCCTTTCCCGATAGCTTGACAAAGAGTATCGGAGCAAGGGCTAAGGTGTTATTTGTTCCTGAGATGAACAGGGGACAGGTTGCTGGGGAGGTAAGGAAATATGTCTCTTGCCAGGTCGTATCATTTACTCAGACTAACGGGGAAGTCATATACCCTGATGCCCTGATAGAGGAGTTGAGGAGGCACCTGTAATGGCTAGGGATATGCAACGATATTTGCGACCGGGCGTAACTTCAACACCCTTCTGCCCCGGCTGCGGTCACGGAATTTTGATGGGGCTGATTTTGAGGGCAATCGATCAGCTTAAGTTCGACATGGATGAGATGTTATTCGTCTCCGGTATAGGTTGTGCTGCCTGGATACCAAGCCCCCACTTCAATGCCGATACTCTTCATACCCTGCATGGGAGAGCAATTCCTGCGGCCACAGGAGCTAAGATGTTCAACCCAAAATTGAGGGTAGTGGTTGTCAGCGGGGACGGAGATTTAGCGGACATTGGAGGAAACCACCTTATTCATGCCGCACGCAGAAACATAGACTTGACTGTCATCTGTGCCAGTAACATGATCTACGGGATGACCGGCGGTCAGGTCTCCTCTACTACATCTGTGGGGGCCTTTACACAGACAACAACCCGAGGAAATCCTTATCAGCCATTTGACCTGTGCAAGCTTGTCATCGCTGCTGGTGCCACCTATGCAGCCCGGTACTCGGTAACTCAGCCCTTTGCGCTTATAGCCAGTATCAAGAAGGCACTACAGACTGAGGGTTTTTGCTTCATTGAAGTTTTGTCCCCTTGCCCGACCCAATTTGGCAGACACAACCGGTTTGAGACTCCTGCAGATATGATCAAGGATCTGATGGATAGGTGCATCACCAGGAAGAAGGCCATGAACTCGTCACCGGAAGAGCTGAAGGGAAAGATAATAACTGGGGAGTTCACTGATGGCGCCGATTAAGCAAGTTATACTGTGTGGTCTTGGGGGACAGGGCATCGTGCTGGCTGGCACTATACTAAGTCAAGCAGCTTTCAATGATGGAAAATGGGTTAGCAGCACGGATTCCTATGGCGCAGCAGCCAGAGGGGGAGCTTGCCGAGCCGAAGTAGTGATATCTGAAAGCCCGATAGCTTTCCCCTATGTTATTGCCGCCGATACGTTAATTGCTATGTACCAGACCGCTTATGACAAATATATTGGACGCGTCAAACCTGGCGAGGGAGTCGTCATTTATGACGAGCGATTTGTTCCTGAGGAGATGAAAGGCCTGAAATATGTAGGGATTCCTGCTAGCAGGACAGCGATTGAGGAACTCAATAACGGAATGGCTGCCAACGTAATTATTCTGAGCGCAGCCGTGGAAATGACCGACGTAGTTAGTAAAAAGCAGCTAAAATCTGCAATAGAAGAGATTATTCCAGAAAGGTTGAGAGAGCTGAATCTTAGAGCTATGAATATTGGATTCAGGTTGGGCAGAATGCAGTCCAATCACATACACCTGAGATAAACAGGGAAAGGCGATAGATTAGCACTAGTGGCAGGAAGAACGCATATACCGATACTAGACCAGCAGAGGTGCCGTATTTGTGATCTCTGTCGACTGCTTTGCCCTGACTTAGCCATAACAAAGAATGGTAATAAGAATCGGATTGAGATTGATTATGACTACTGCAAGGGGTGCGGTATTTGTACTGTGGTATGCCCCAGGGACGCCATTGAAATGATACAGGAGGACAGCGTTGGCTAACCTCCCAACCCCGGCCTTCAGATTAGGGGATGCCTGTTCTATCCGAATCCAGTTCCCATCCACTCAAACGGAGCCCTTTTCCTGGCCTCCTTTAAAGCTCGAAGACTGTATTCCTGGGACCTACCCATTATCGCCTCACCTCCCCGCCGACCATGGGATATATCAGTGGAGTTGACGGTTTTCACATATTCTGTAGAGGCAGAGGAGCCACAGCGAACAATCATATCGGCCCCCAGGGCTCTTGCGTTCTACTACATGTAGTGGTATACTATTCACGGACCACAATCCTTAGGAGGGGTCAGTGAACTGTCCTAACTGTGGGAGGCGGGAATCCAGAGTGATAGACTCCCGGAGTGTAGACGAGGGGGTGAGACGTCGAAGGAGATGCCTCGCTTGCGATGCGCGCTTCACTACTTACGAGCGTATACAGCCGCATGACATCTTTGTTGTTAAGAAAGACGGACGGCGTGAGGAATTCAGCCGGGACAAGCTCCTACTCGGTATACGCAAAGCTTGCGAGAAACGCCCCCTTCCTACAGGTGCTATCGATAAGTTTGTGGACAGTATCGAGGCCGAGCTTTACAACATGGGCAAGGGTGAAGTCTCCAGTTCCTACATTGGAGATTTGGTCATGGAGGGACTAAAGAAACTGGACCACATTGCTTACCTTCGCTTCGCCAGCGTTTATCGGGAATTTGCCGATGTCGGTGCTTTGAAACAGGAGGTAGATAGCTTGGCGGTGCGAAAAGAGCTCACTCCGGCAAACCAGCTACCACTGCCCTCCTCTGAGGTGGTGAGTTCCTTTACCGGTCGCAAAAGGAGATAGAAATGCCCAAAACCCGTCGAAAAGACAACCAAAAACCTATTGAGCGAGACAGGGTGGCCCAAGCCGTTTTCGCTGCTGCCGAGTCCATGGGTATAACCGACAGGAAATTGTTAGAAAAATTCACAGAGCAAGTGAGCCAGCGCCTGGAGTTAGCTCAGCCCTTCCCAACTATGGCAGGACTGGTTCTTCGGCAGATCAGACAACCTGTGTCTTCCTCTCAGATTCAGGCAATGGTTAAGGAAATCCTGACTGCAGATGAATTCTCTCCCCAGGCCAGAAGCCAGGTCATTTCTGGAATCAAACTCAGCGATAATGCCTTAAGAGTCTTAGAAAGGAGATACCTAACAAAAGACGGAGAAGGGAAAGTCGTTGAGACCCCACAAGAGCTATTTCGTCGCGTTGCCAAACACATTGCCTCAGCCGAGCTTGTCTACAATCCCAAGGCTGATGTCTCCCTCTATGGAGAAGCCTTCTATCAACTGATGGAAAACCTGGAATTCTTGCCCAACTCTCCAACCCTGATGAATGCCGGTCACGAGCTGGGACAATTATCAGCTTGCTTCGTTTTACCTATTAAAGATTCTATGGAGTCCATTTTTGACGCGGTTAAGTACACTGCTTTGATTCATAAAAGTGGTGGCGGCACAGGCTTTTCCTTTTCCCGACTTAGACCGGAAAGGGATAGAGTGGGATCGACAGGCGGCATCGCCAGCGGTCCTGTTTCTTTCATGCGAGTTTTTGACGCTACTACCGATGTCATCAAGCAAGGCGGCATGCGCCGCGGGGCCAATATGGCCATACTCAATATCGAGCACCCTGACATCTTGAGGTTTATTGAGGCTAAGGATAACCCGGAGGCCCTGACCAACTTCAACCTTTCTGTAGCTGTGACTGATGAGTTCATGAAAGCAGTGGAAAAAGGGACCGATTACGGTTTGGCGAACCCGCGAACTGGAGATGTGCTGGATAAGCTCAATGCCAGAGATGTATTCAACAAAATAGTGGACATGGCCTGGCGCACCGGCGACCCCGGTGTTGTGTTTATTGATGAAATAAACAGGCATAACCCCACGCCTCAACTAGGCAGAATAGAAAGCACCAACCCTTGTGGAGAACAACCCTTGCTCCCCTTTGAATCCTGCAATCTGGGCTCCATCAATCTGTCCAAGATGGTGGCGAATGGAAGTGGGCAGCCACGCATTGACTACGACAGGCTATCTCAGACAATCAAGCTGACGGTCCGCTTCCTTGATAATGTCATAGAAGTCAACCAATTTCCCCTGCCGGAGATTGGAGAAATGACAAGGACTACCAGGAAAATAGGCCTGGGGGTGATGGGTTTTGCCGACACGCTGATTCAGCTCGGCATCCCTTACGACAGTGAGCAAGGGCTTGCCACGGCCCAGGAAATTGCCCAATTCATTTCTACGCAGGCGGACAAAGCTTCGATAGAACTAGCTCAGGAAAGGGGGGCCTTCCCTGCTTTCCAGGGAAGCGTTTACGACATGCCCGATGGTCCTCGTTTTCGAAACGCGTCCCGCACTACTATTGCTCCTACAGGCAGTCTGAGCATAATCGCTAATTGCTCCAGTGGCATTGAGCCATTATTCGCATTGAGCTACGTGCGCCATATCCTAGAAGGGGAAGAATTTGTAGAGGTGAACCCATATTTCGAGGAGGCGGCCAAAAAGGGAGGGTTCTATTCTCCGGAGCTAATGAGGAAGCTGGCGGAAGGGAAGAGTCTGAAAGATATAGAAGGAGTCACCGAAGAGGCAAAAAGGCTCTTCGTCACCGCCCATGACATATCTCCTGAGTGTCACGTGAAGATACAGGCAGTCTTCCAGAAGTTTACTGACAGCGCTGTGTCCAAGACAGTGAATTTCCCTCACGATGCGACGCCCGACGATGTAGCCAAAGTGTATATGCTGGCTTACCGAGAAGGCCTAAAGGGGATCACCATCTACCGGGATAGAAGCCGAGAAAGTCAGGTCCTCACTTTGGGTGCTGGAGTGAAAAAGGCTGAAGGTAGGCTAGCTCCCAGGAAAAGGCCCAAGGTCACCAGGGGTGTAACCGAAAGGGTCAACACGGGGTGTGGTTACATTTATGTGACAGTAAATTTCGATCAGCAAGGAATATCCGAAGTTTTTTCCACCTTAGGAAAAGCCGGAGGCTGTGCCGCAGCACAACTTGAGGCTATTAGCCGCCTTACATCCCTGGCTTTGAGGTCTGGAATAGATATAGAGTCTATTGTGAAGCACCTGCGTGGGATCAGATGCCCTTCCATTGCCTGGGAGCAGGGGCATGCCACCTTGTCTTGCGCCGATGCTATCGCCAGCGTGCTTGAGAAGTATATTAAGAAGGAAGAGGTTGCCAGCAATTCTGACAAGCCTTCTAAGAATCCTGACATGGTCAAGAGTTGGTCCGGGCAATGCCCTGATTGTGGCGGTGCTTTGATCTACCAAGAAGGCTGCAATATCTGCCTGGCCTGTGGCTTTACCAAATGCGGATAGAGCGCAAGAGAAGCATGTCCTGAGCGGAGTCGAAGGATGGGTAGCGCGAGACGTAGTTACTATTTAGCTCTCAAGCAGATAGGCAAAGTTGCCAATTCAGCTCTTGGCTTAAGGAGAATCTGTAATTCTATAGCTAAAAGCGCTGCCGTAGCAGTGCAGGCAAACGGTTGCTGCATCTTATCCCTCAATCCTCAAAAGGAATACCTGATTACTGTAGGTGCCTATGGTTTGAGCGACCTCTATCTCAAAAAAGGCCCTCTCGATGTCCATAAAAGCCTCCCGGACATCCTTGACGGCAAAGTGGTATTCATCGCCGACGCCACCAAAGATGAAAGAGTCCAATACCCTCAAATAGCGCTGGCACAAGGAATATCTTCTATTCTCGGGATTCCCGTACTTAAGAAAGGAGAAGCTATTGGGGAGATTCGAATCTACACTCGTGAGCCTCGCCAATTCTCCGAAGCTGATAAGAGTTTCCTCCTCGGTGTTGCGGATATTTGTGCTGTCATCTTCGAGAGAGCAGAGCTTCATCAATTGCTGGAACAAGACTACCAGACAAGTGAGAAACGAAGAAAATCGTCTCGACTATCTTCGCTACCCGCTACGACACTGAGGCCAACCAGTTTCGCTCATCCCAGCGAAGAGGATTTTGCCAAACTTCTGGACTTTTACTGTATTGAGTGGCTTTATGAGCCCCGTTCTTTCCCCCTTAGGTGGGAAGGTAGCAAGATAGCAGAGATGTTCACTCCCGATTTCTATCTGCCCGAGCTAGATCTTTATGTTGAACTCACCACATTAAAGCAGCATCTGATAACCGAGAAGAATCGCAAGCTGCGCCAGCTCAGAGAACTCTACCCTGAAGTCAATATCAGGCTTCTGAACAAAAGTGATTTTCTGAAGTTACTGGCCAAATATGGTTATGGCCCTCTTGGTGAAGCTAAAGTAGAGGGGGTCGACCGAGTCCTGTATAGCCACGCCAGAATCCAACGAAGAGTAAGAACCTTGGCCAGGCACATTTCACGTGACTACGCTGACCAGCGACTAGTGCTAATAGGCGTCCTGAAGGGCGTTGTCTGCTTTATGGCAGACCTGATGCAGCACCTTTCTATTCCGGTCACTCTGGACTTCATGGCAATTTCGTACTATGGTGGTGACGGCCAGGTAGTCAAGATAACCAGAGACCTCGACAGTAGCATAACAGGGCAACATGTGCTGATGGTTGAAGATATTGTAGATACTGGCATGACACTGAACTATATTCTCCATCACCTCTCTGCCCACAATCCTGCCAGTCTTCGGGTTTGCACTTTGCTTGATAAGAGAGCACGCCGGCTGATTGACATCCCCATCGATTACGTAGGTTTTGAGGCTCCCGATGAGTTCGTAGTAGGTTATGGCCTGGATTATAAAGGAGAATACCGCAATTTGCCCTTTGTTGGCATTCTTCGTCCGGAGCTGATCAAGGACAAGAAAAAACAGCAGCAGCCCCCAAGTTAGTCACATTTTCACGGAAACACTGACCATCCCTACGATGTTTGATGGCGGACATTGCAGCAGACTGCAATAAGAATTGCCCCAAGTAACCTCGCTTTTCTTGGCTCACCACACACCTTCCTTTCTGCTTCCACCTACCTTGCGCCGGGCCTTCTAGCTCCCGGCACCTTTCAGGTTCCACTTACTCGGCGGTCGGTTCCACACTGGCCAAGCTCTTGTTTGATTACTCGGGGCATTATTATAGTAACACATCCGTAAGACCTTGTCAAGAGATGTGAGGACTGGTTCTGTCTACTTACGTCAAGCGCCCCATTTAGCACAAAACTGGTCTTTGACTTGAGGATTGATTAAGCCCTCAGGCCACTCCCCCCGCAACACTCTGGCCACTTCTTCCCAGGGCCACCTGAATAACTCCTCACGAGACTCCTCAGAGTAGTAGGCAA
>CAYGWI010000032.1:0-7371 GCA_964353715.1 uncultured Dehalococcoidales bacterium
GACTTCCAAATCCTGGGGTCGCCATGGAACTTATCATACTTACCCTGTATTTGCCAGAGGCACTCGACTCCTTGAAAGATGCCGGTTGCCCCGACAGCATGCATGGTGCCGATCAAACCTCCCGACAGATTGGCGGGGCATTTGCCGCCAAAATAGGCATCTCCAGATTCGATATAGTCAGGTTCCTGCCCGTAGGGACGGAGTCCGATGTCTCCATAGGTTTGAATGTCGCTTATGGTAAAAGCGTCATGCAGCTCCACCAGGTCAAGCTCTTCAAGTGGGTTGGTGATGCCAGCCATTCGGTAGGCGAAATAGGCGGCAAATCGTGCGGCTGCGAAGCTTTCAAATCCCGGCCACCGCTGTCCCTCTTTTTTTCGCAAGCCATGATACATTTCGGGAGTCTCGTGCGGCAGTAGAGGGATCTCCATGTCTCTACGGTCTGCCACCCTCAAGGTGTGGCTCCCGCCGGCTATGAAGAGCTCGCAAGGTTTATCGGTTAGTTTATAGGCGGTCTTTTCATCGCAAAGCAGCATACAGGCAGCGCCATCCGTCATGGCGCAGCATTCCAGGAAGCGTAAGGGGTAGGTTGACATGGGGCTATTGAGCACATCCTGAATTGTGTATTTGCCTGGCTGCTGAGAATACGGTGAATAATAGGCGTAGAGGTGGTTCTTGACTGCCACCTTAGCTCTGGTCTCCTCAGAGAGATTGTAGACCCAGGCGAAGCGGACCGCCATAGGAGCATAGTAAGCAGCATAGATGCGGGAAAGCCTGGTTTCAAAGTCTTTGCAGGCTGCGTTGGCGATGTAGAAGTTGCCCGCTCGCGTGTCCACTTCAGACATGCGTTCCCAGCCTACTGCCAGCGCCACATCAGCATATCCGCTGGCTACCGCCATAGCCGCTGTCAGAACTGTGGAGCCGCCAGTAGCCCCACCAGTCTTGATGCCTATATCATATATGGGATCAAGACCGAGATAGTCAGTGACCTTGGCTTCACACAGCAGCTGGTCCTGGAAGTGGTCGGAGAAATTACCGCACGCCAGGAAGTTGACTAGTCCCTTGACTTCCACCGGAGAGAGCTTTAGGTCGTTGTTCTCCAACATCTGCCGGAACGAGACCATCACCTGCTCTTCAAGCTTCATTTCCGGACAGAACTTCTTGTAGTTTGTCAGCCCCCCGGCAACAGCAAATACCTTTCTGTTCCACTTCGGGACGCGCCAGTTTCCTTCCTTCAGAGTAATCACTTGTATGACTCCTTTCGCTGTCTTTTACGGACACCGGTGTTACTATCTAACCTAAGTGGCCCCGTAACAGCATACGTCTGTTCTTTTGCGTACGTAGGGCAACTGAGTTTACGATTTGTGCGCTCTTTGACCAGAGCCTCGTCATTACTGAGAGTGCGTATGGTGAACTCTTTAGATTCTTGCGCGGTTGGTTGAATGAACATTCAATCTACAACTGTTGCCCCACTGTACCATCCAGCACAGCTTCTGTCAACAGGGTATCCTGGCTGACCGGACAGGCAACGCTGCGTATGGAGCCATGTTCCGCTGAGGCTGCAAAAGAAAGCAGCTGACAGGTTCGACGGGACCTTTGAGACAGACGATAACGAAGACTCAGCTTCCGGTGTCAGTAAGTACTCTGGATTTAGCTAGTGAGCCGTGGGAGACTCGAACTCCCGACACCCTGATTAAAAGATACAAGAGGTATGTCCCTGGGCGTGAAAAGAAGTAATTCCTGATGCCTTATTGTTGGGGATTTAGCTTCAGGTGGTACTGTTTGGTGCCAGCCTATCACTTTTGGTGGTGAAGAGTTCGTTAGCAAAAATGTTAGCAAATGGCAGAACGACCATTATCTATAATTGATATTCTGGGGTCTCTTGGCGGCGGCGACAATAAACCCTGGGAACGATAACAAGTCTTTGAGGAAATTCTTGTCGATTGATAAGGCGTAGCGGCGGTGAGATAGGAGGACAGTTGGTATATGATAATGCCGATCGTTTTTGCTGCATGTGAAGCTATTGCATATATGTTTGGTGTAGTACTTGTTACGAAAATCTCGGATCTCTCTATTCTTCTTCGTGACTAGTCTGCCTTGGGAGTTAAGTTTATCAACAATAACGCCGATATTCTGTGCGTATTTACATAGACCGGTGCTACCAGCATATTCCTGTAATAGCTTTACCGAAACCACAAGGTGAGCATCATGAGTGGGATTGCCGCTGTAATGGAGAAGCCAAGTGATAAGCTCAATATACTCGGGGTCGGCGGGATTGACGAAGTTCTTCGCGATGTTATCGTCTAAGAAGATGTCTTTAATCATTGCTCTTGTTTTGAGCTGCACCTATTGCTATGTCCATTACATCGAGCATGTAGGTGTCGAAGAAGCTTTCTGGTGCGTCGAGAACCCTTCCGTCTTTGGTAAATTGGACGTGATGAGTGTCCACAGAATCGCCATGATTGTCGAAGTAGTAGACAGTAACGTCAGAAGGTGCGATTAAGCCTTTGACAATTAAGGCTCTGACACGATTAAGGAGATATTCGCTATGGGTTTCGATAAAATAGCATGCATTGTTCTTCTTGATTTGTCGAACGAAATAGTCACCTAATTGGGCTTGGGCACTAGGATGGAGATGGAGTTCAGGTTGGTCAACGAGAAGAGTCGAGCCTTTTGGAAGCTGAAGGTCGGCAACTATAACCGGTAGGAATTGACTAATACCAAATCCAACATCAGCAAGCGAGGCCCAAGTGGCACTAGGTTTAGTCTTGATTCGAATCTCGTAACGGCCTCCCCTGTACTTCGTAACGATGAGACCATTCAAAAGGTGCATGTCGCGGAGCTGGGTTAGTAGTTTCTTGAACTCGGGAGAGGAAATCGTTTTCCAGTGGAATATCTGAGTTATTGAGTTATCACCGTTGCTCAGTACTCGTTCGCTTATGGTCTTTTGAGTGTAAGTCCTTTCGGGCTTGAGTCTAAAGGAACCAATGTAGTTAAATCGAGAGTCAAATGTATGTGCGCTCTTCTGCATTGTTACGAGTGCGTAATAGGGATGAAACAGATTCTCTTTCATTAGAATCCCGGCTATGTGGTTCCAGTCTTTGATTTGAAAGTCTATGGTGTTACCAGAGATGACTGGTTTGATATCTTTAAGGGCATCGGCTAGACCTTTAGAAAATGCGTCGCCGGCCATTTCTTTTAGGAAGCGGGCGATCTGGTCTACGGCTTTGTAGTCGTCGGTTTCTTTGAATGCTTGTTCATCGAAGTGGATATGGACTTTGTAGTTACGATTCTTGGATACAGACAATTGAATGAAAGCAGCATTAGCTTCTAGAGATTTGAGAATTGGCATGTTTGTCGATTCATCATTGATCCAGGTGGTATGAAGTACGATTTCATCTTTGCCTTCTGCTAATGAAAGGCCGATCTCTATAGGAGAAGTTAGGTCATGGTTTCTTACGAATTCGTATGAGTCGCCCATTGTAATATATTTTCCGTTGGGAGACAGTTGAAAAGGGAAGGTTTCAGAACTTTGAGCGACAGCCAAGATAGCGCTTAGCATTGCACTCTTGCCACTACTATTTGCGCCTGTGAAAATGTTTAACTTTGAAAAGGTGAAGTGAGAATCCTCAAAGCATTTGAAATTCTTAATGGATAGCTTCGTTAGAAACATTTGACGCCTCCGTGTACCGGAATAGAATATTGCAGATGGAGTGAGAAGTCAATAGTGACGGAGTAGGAAACAAAAGGGGTTGAGAGAATTACAGACTTGACAAATAATCAAGAATATGGTACTCTGGTACTATATTTGTCAAGGTGCTACATATGAATCAATATGGATTAAGTATCAATCCCCGCAGTAGATGGAGTGAAAGGTCGAGGGCAGCAAAGGTATCTGTGAGAGAGCTGGAGATATTAATCCTACATAGCGAAGGAAAATCGAACGAGGAAATAGCCGAAACGCTTGATATCAAATATCAGACTGTAAAGAACATGTTGCATAGTCTTAACAAGAAATTGGAAGCGGCAACGAATGCGCAGGCGCTGATGAGAGCTATTTCTGAGGGTCTAGTCAGGGTGAATATACAGAACAAGGATGAAAGAGACCTGGCGGAGAAGATAATGTGGGCTATAGAAACGGACGCGTCGCGACCGAACGAGGATGCAGGTCTAATAAACATGATAAAGAAGTGGAGAAGAGAGCGAAAGGCGAAGAGTGAACAAGGGGGTGAATGAAGTATGAAGGAGTTATTGAGCCTTTGGGACGGACAAGTAGGGGTAAGCGATGGCGTAAGAGGAGGCGGCGGCGATAGCCACGCTGCCGCCTCTCCTTCTTTCCTTGTCTTAACATGAATAATGTCAACGGTGAGCTTTGGAGAGCGCGGACTTTATTGGCATTGTGGGACTTCTTGGAATATAAAGGACGTATTGGTAGGACGCATGTGATTCTACATAAAATGAACGAGCCTTCAGTCTTGAAGATTATGCCGACAAGTTGTAGAAGCAGATATTTTGATGATGGGCGATTGTATATGTCGGGGAGAATCCGGAGACGGCTCGGTAGATACCATAAGGTGCCAGGATTGATGGAAACGCTAACCTATGACACGAAGAGAATTGGAATGAGAGAGGCATGGGGCAGCTTTGGGAAAGACACGAGGCGGTTTCTAAATGGGGTAAACCAGTATAGAAAGAGAAGAGGATGGCGAAGGTTACACTATTTGTGGGTTGTAGAAGTGCAGCGTGGGACCGGTTATCCGCATGTGCATATCTTCTTTCCGAACCTTAGATGGCTGGCACCGCTTAAGGTTATCAATGGTAACTGGGGAGAAGGTAGGGCTAACGTGGAGAATCCTAAGAAGATCAAGGTTAGTTGTGCCGCTTATGTTTCAAAGTACCTGCGTAAGATGGAGGGATGGTTAGACCTTCACCTAGCGTTGCTTTGGTGCGGTAAATGTCGGATGTATGGCTTTTCGAGAGGCTTCTCGGCCAAGATTGAAAAGCGAGGGTCGGAATGGGAGAGATGGCAAATTGTTGAGACTGAACATCCTGAACAGTTGAAAAAGGTACTTGAGGAGGTGGGCTATGAAATTGAACGTGGATATCGATAATAGGCTGTGCATGTCGGTTCCGGAAGCAGCGAAATTGCTCGGGATATCAAGGAATAATGCGTATGAGTTGGTGAAACGTGGAGAGTTGCCTTCGATAAAACTTGGCAAAAGGAAACTGATACCTAAAGTGGCTTTGGAAAAGAAATTGGCGGAGGCGAAATAATGAAAGGTCATATCTATCAAAGAGCCAAAGGTAGCTGGACAATCGTATATGATTTACCGATGGATGCTGTAACAGGCAAGCGGCGGCAGAAGTCGCAAAGGGTAAAGGGTACAAAGAGGGATGCCGAACGCACTTTGCGTGGAGTGTTGCTTTCGGTTGAACAAGGGTCGTATGTTAAGCCCAATAAGATAAGCCTGGGTGAATTGCTGAGGCAATGGCTGAGGGATTATGCCTCTATGAATACTACTGACAGAACACAGGAAAGCTATACGTCAAACGTTGAAAGGCATTTGATTCCGGCTTTGGGCAGGGTATCGCTTATCGAATTACAGGCACAGCACATACAAAGCTACTATGCTAAGAAGCTTGCAGACGGTAGGGCTGATGGGAAAGGGGGTTTATCAGCAAGAAGTGTGGTGTATCATCATCGTATCTTGTCCAGTGCGCTAGATTATGCGGTCAAGATGGGGCTGGTGGTGCGTAACGTGGCTAAGGTCGTTGACCCACCCAGGGTGGCAAGGGTGACAATGCAGACACTATCACCAGAGGAGGCTAGTCGGTTTCTTGATGTTACCAGGGATACAGATTATTACGTGTATTTCGCGACACTGCTCTACACTGGTTTAAGGCGTGGCGAGTTGCTTGCTCTACGCTGGCGCAATCTGGATTTAGGCAACGGCACATTATCGGTAGTAGAAACAGCGTATCGGCTTGGAAGTGGAGAATACAGAATTAAAGAGCCTAAGACAGCACAGAGCCGGCGAACCGTGATACTACCACCTTCATTGGTTGAGCTATTCAGGGTTTATCGGTTTGACCAGGAACTACTAAGGATTCAGCTCGGCGTAGGCTTAGAGGCTGATGATTTCGTTTTCATCCGTCCTGATGGTAGTCCTGTCAATCCTAATGCGGTAACTTTGGCCTTTCGGCGTATTATCAGGAGGGCAGGGCTAAGAGGCATTAGGATACATGATTTGAGGCATACCCATGCTAGTTTGATGCTCAAGGCAGGGATTCATCCCAAAGTGGTCTCAGAGCGTCTAGGGCATGCCAGTATAGGCATTACACTAGATTTGTATGGACACGTGTTGCCAGGGCTACAGGAGGCCGCGGCAGTGAAGTTTGATGGGATTCTTGAGGTGGGCGAGGAGGAGACATCAGAGGGTAATGTTGGCAAAATGTTAGCAGATTCTGATGATTTAGCTAGTGAGCCGTGGGAGACTCGAACTCCCGACACCCTGATTAAAAGTCAGGTGCTCTACCAGCTGAGCTAACGGCCCATGATTTTGTGAAACTATGCGCGGCTATTTTTCCACCGACAAGAGACTAGAAATATAGATGGCGAAAGCCGGGTGAATGTCGCAAATGAATCCTCCATCCACTGCATCCACAGAGAATGTCACCCTGTTGGGCTTCCTGAGAGGATCGCCGAACTTATTAAGCCCTGTTTCATCCCAGGGCATATTGTGGCCTAATAGTTCCAATAGGCCCTTGACATCCCGCGGGTCTTCTACTATCACTTCGAAAGGAAGCTGATGTGCTAACCCTGCCAGTTGGCTGTTGTTTAGCTTTATCCTCATGTTCTAATCTGTGTCTTTACTGCCTGTGGGCATCACCACAGCGGGTGATGGGATTCGAACCCACGACGTCTTACTTGGGAAGCAAGCACTCTACCGCTGAGTTACACCCGCAATGAACTATCTATATTATCAATGGAATGAGCATCGATGTCAAGGATAGATTACTCTGGTGGTATAAGCGTCAGCAATTTCCGGGCGATCTTGGGATATTTGGCGATGAAGAGTAATTCATCTTCGACGAGTGGTTTCTGCGCCTCCACGTTGGCATATCTTGCCAATTCCAGAACCTCTTCAGCCTGCGCAGCATCCTCGAAGGTTATCGCCATCCGGCCCATTATGTGTCTGAAACCAGATATTCCGGTATATTCTCCCGAGCATATCGCCCTGCCGGTCTCGACAAGCTCCGGTTCACCCCTGCCTACTTCATCGAAGCTGTATAGCTCGTAATTGTGAGGGTCTTTCAGTACGCCATCGCGATTGGTAACATCTATGAAATGAATCTTGGCCATCTTTGCCTCCC
>CAYGWI010000033.1:0-7169 GCA_964353715.1 uncultured Dehalococcoidales bacterium
CCTCTATCAGGCCATTATGAGAGCTCTAGCTACCACGCCGGAGAACTTGCTTGATTTAGCGGGGCGTCTTTATTCTTGGGACGTGGTGAATCGGGCAATTCCTTTGAATAGCCATTTTTTGTGGCTTGACCTGGGAAGCCGCGGTGATATTGTATTGGTAATCATAGTTGGGGGCACAATGTGGGTGCAGCAAAAGATGACCCAGGCACCGTCTCTTGATCCCAGGCAAGAGTCCACAAGCAGGATGATGTTGCTGATAATGCCCATCATGTTTGGGCTGATGAGTTTGAGCTTTCCCGCTGGTTTAGGTCTCTACTGGGCTGTCTCCAGCATAATTGGTATCATAGCCCAATATTTCGTCACTGGTGGCTGGGGTTACCTTAGATTCGGTTCCCCATCCCAATCGGCGTCGGCGAAGGGAAAATAGACTGCCATTGTGGAGACGATCGTAGATTCTGTTAGTAGCGAAAGCATTTGTCAAAAAGGAATCGAACTATGGAAGTGATGGAAGTAACAGCCGAGACAGTAGAACAGGCGATACAGAAAGCAGAGGCGCAGCTGGGGGTAGGCCGTGAGCGATTCAAGGTGGAGATTGTCAGGGAAGGAAGGGCGGGAATTCTGGGAGTGGGTAGCAGAGAAGCTGTGATTAGAGTGAGCCCGATAACTTCAACTGAAGCCGATGTGGTCAGCCGCGTGGCAGAGATCCTGGATACGTTGCTTGGATTGATGAGTGTGCAAAGCAAGGTTGAAGTGCTGTCAGAGGAGTTACCCTTGGGGTTGAATATCAATGGTGACGATCTGGGTATCTTGATTGGGCGGCGAGGTCAGACTCTGGCTGCCTTGGAGTACGTCATTAAGCTAATAGTAGTCCGACGGCTGAAGACTTGGGTGCCGTTGACAGTTGATGTTGGGGGCTACAAGAAACAGCGCCGTGATTCATTGCAGAAGTTGGCCTTGTATTTGGCTGAGCAAGTCAAGTCGAGGCGCCGTGCCATGCCTATGGAACCGATGCCCGCGGACGAGCGTCGTATTATTCACCTGGCTTTGGCCGACCACCCTGATGTAACCACTCAGAGTATAGGTGATGGTGAGGACAGGAAGGTGGTTGTCTTGCCAAGAGAGGGTTAGGCATGTTTCGAGAGGTGAACAGCAAGGTCGACTTCGTTCGATTGGAAAAAGATATCCTTCGCTTCTGGAAGGAACAGGATATCTTTGGCAAGAGCACAGGGATAAGAGAAACGGGACCACATTATACTTTTTACGAGGGTCCGCCTACGGCTAACGGCAGCCCCGGAGTCCATCATGTGCTGGCTCGTCTCTACAAGGATGCTGTCTGCCGGTATAAGACGATGAAAGGTCATCACGTCCCGCGAAAAGCAGGATGGGATACGCATGGCTTGCCGGTTGAACTGGAGGTGGAGAGGTCCCTCGGCCTTACCAGTAAGGCACAAATTGAGAAATACGGAGTGGCTCGGTTCAACGATCATTGTCGCCAGAGCGCTTTGAAATATATCAAAGAATGGGAAGCGGTGACTGAGCGACTGGGCTACTGGTTGGATATGGAGTCTCCTTATATAACCTTGGACAATAGCTACATTGAATCCTGTTGGTGGATAATCAAAGAGCTATGGGACAGGGGCTTGATCTATCAGGGCTATAAAGTGACGCCACATTGCCCTAGATGCGGCACATCCCTCAGCTCTCACGAGGTGGCTCTGGGGTATGATGAGACGGACGATCCCTCGGTGTGGGCAAAGTTCAAACTCGACTGGGCACAGCCCGGGGGTAGCAAACCTGCTCGCTCCCTTCTCTCCTCAATCACACCAACTTATCTTCTTGTCTGGACTACTACACCCTGGACGCTGCCGGGTAATACCGCTCTGGCAGTGGCTCCTGAGGCCGAGTATGTAATAGTGAAGTCAGATGAAGAGTATCTTATTTTAGCCTCGGCTTTGGTCAGTGCGGTGGGGCTGGCTGGCTGTAAGGTGGTAGAAAAGATAATCGGGGAAGATTTAGTTGGAGTGCATTATGAACCCTTATATAGCAACATTGACATTCGTTACGTCAAAGAAGATAAGAGAGCTTATCGTGTTATTGAGGGTGATTTTGTGTCTATGGAAGATGGAACAGGGATTGTCCATATAGCCCCAGCGTATGGTGAGATAGACTTCGCGGTAGGTGAGAAGGAGGGTCTGCCCTTGGTCCATACGGTGGAATTGAGCGGGATGGTAACGACTGATCTAGTGACAGGTTTTACCCCTAAGGCACGCGAACATATTCGGAGAAGCAAAGCCCCAGTGATTCTTGGACCAGCACGAAGGAAACTGGATTTACCAGGCGCAGGCAAGTTTATCAAGGATGCCGACAAGGACATTCTTGATGACCTAAAGTCTCGCGGGCTGCTCTTTCGCAGTGAGAGGATTACCCACACCTACCCTTTCTGCTGGAGGTGTGAGTCACCTCTCCTCTATTATGCTAAGCAAACTTGGTACATCAAAACGACGGCAGTGAAAGACAGGCTTATCTCCGGCAATAGTGAAATGAACTGGTACCCCGATTATATCAAGTACGGTCGTTTTGGCGACTGGCTGGAGAACAACGTTGATTGGGCCTTTTCCCGAGAGAGGTATTGGGGAACTCCGCTCAATATTTGGCGATGTGAAGTTTGTAGCACCCCCGAGCTTCCCACTTATCGGTGTATTGGCGGGCTAGACGAACTAAGGGCACAGTCAAATCTCAGTGGCTTAACTACACCCTTGGATTTACACCGCCCTTATATGGATGAAATTACCTTCGCCTGTCCTAAATGCGGTGGCAAAATGCAGCGTGTTCCCGAGGTAATTGATTGTTGGTTTGACGCCGGAGCTATGTCCATAGCTCAGTGGCATTATCCCTTTGAGAATGAAGATAAGTTTAAGCAGAATTTTCCCGCTGATTTTATTTGTGAGGCTGTGGATCAGACCAGGGGCTGGTTTTATAGCCTACATGCCATATCTACTCTGCTCTTCAATCGTCCCTGCTTCAGGAATGTCATCTGCTTGGGGCATGTCGTCGATGCTGAGGGTGAGAAAATGAGCAAGTCCAAGGGCAATGTAATAGATCCGTGGGCTGTTATTAATAGCTATGGTGCAGATGCCATACGGTGGTATATGCTGGTTTCCACGCCGGGGGAAGACAGCCATCGTTTCTCCACTAAGATGCTTGAAGAGACGATGCGCAAGTTCTTTCTTACTCTGTGGAACACGTATTCCTTTTTCATCCTTTATGCCAAAGTCGATCGCTTTGTTCCTCAGCCTTTGATGGCTGAAGGCGCGGAACGGAGAGCTTTCACGGAGATGGATCGTTGGATCATTTCTGAACTTAACCGACTGGTTAGAGAAGTTACCAAATCAATGGACAGGTACAATCTTACTTCGGCAACACGCCGAATCGAGGAATTTGTAGATAATCTATCTAATTGGTATGTGAGAAGAAACCGCCGGCGATTCTGGAAGAGCGAGAGCGATACCGATAAGCTGGCTGCTTACACTGCGCTATATCAATGTCTCGTGACTTTGTCGCAATTGCTGGCTCCGTTTGTGCCGTTTGTTGCCGAGGAGCTCTATCAAAACTTGTGTCGCTCTGTTGATCCTCAAGCCAGAGAGAGTGTACATCTGAATGATTTTCCGGTAGCGGACGAGGCCAAAATCAATGACAGGCTGAACAGTGACGTCGAACTGGCAATGAAAATATCCAGCCTGGGCAGGGCGGCACGAGCGAAGGCTGGGATCAAAGTTCGCCAGCCGTTGGCCAAAGCTGTGGTCAAGGTCGACACCAAGGAAGAGAAAAGCGGTCTGGAGAAACTGGCTACCGAGGTGATGGAAGAGATAAATGTCAAGCAACTGATCGTATTGGGGGAAGGAAGGGAACGAGAGGGATTTCCTTCAAACATGCCGGATTACAGCATAGCTAACGACGCGAGATATTGGGTAGCCATAGCTACCGAACTGCGCCCTGAGCTGGTCGCGGAAGGAGTGAGTAGAGAGCTTGTGCGTCACGTTCAAAATATGCGTCGCAATGCCAAGTTCGACATCACAGACCGCATCATCACCTATTATCAGGCGGAAGAACCACTGATCGATCAAGTGATAAGAACATTTGCCGACTATATCAGGCAAGAGACCTTATGTGATGAACTTGTCGATGGTCTATCTCCTGGTGAGACCTATGTTGAGAAACACCGCATCGGGAACGGTGAAATCTCTCTGGCAATCAGAAAAGCAAATCCCACGAACTAAATACCAAACACCAAACAACGTCAAAACACAAGGCCCAAATAGTCAAGACGGTCATGAATTTAGAGCGTTTGAAAATCGAGTTTGTTTGGGGTTCGGACTTTAGCAGTTAGGATTTGTCCTTCTTAGGAACTCGGGCGTTCTACCAGTTGAGCCGAAGTTGTTTTCGTGTCGTCGCCTCTAACAAAAACTATATCAACCTCTTCACCAATTTGGCTGCCTCGAATAGCTTGGATGAGATCAGTAAGATTGTCTATTTCCTTGTCTGCGAAACGGATAATGATGTCGCCAGTCTGTAATCCGGCAGCCTCCGCGGGGCCGGCGGCCACTATTTCTGCAATAAGGGCTCCCCTGTCCACAGAGAGACCCCTTGATGCGGCTAACAAAGGAGTCACTGTAGATACGCTTACTCCGAGCCAGGGATAAGTCACGCGACCGTAGCGGATGAGATGCTCGATAATGGGCCTGGCCTCGTTGCTACTTATAGCATAACCTACACCTTCTACCTCGGAGGCGACTATTTTGACACTGGTAATGCCTATGACATCACCAGACATGCTGACCAGCGGGCCACCGCTGTTGCCGGGGTTGATGGCCGCCGTGGTTTGAATTAGACCGTAAAGGATATTCCCATCAACGTTCACCGGTACATTCAAGCGACTGATTATTCCTTCAGTCGCTGTTATTCCCTCTCCCAGAGCATTGCCGATAGCTAGTACCCACTCGCCAAGCGATAGCAGACTTGAGTTGCCCCAATAGGCATAGGGCAAATCCGTGGCGTTTACCCTTATCACAGCGAGGTCAGACAGAGAGTCGGTGCCTACTATGTTCCCGGAGAAAATCCTGCCATCTGTCAACTCCACGTAGATGCTTTGGGCACCTTCGACAACGTGGTTGTTGGTGGCAATATATCCTTTATCGTCAACAAGTATCCCAGATCCGGCAACATATTCTGTATGCTGACCAAGGAAACCGGACACGACCATTTCTGAGATTACAGAAACCACCGAGGGCATTACTTCCGTAACCACCGGACGAAAATCAGGCAAAGAAATAGCTGGCTCGCTCTGCGATGGGAAGGCCCAATCGGGATCAGTGTGCTGGGCTGTGTTATTTGTCTGGGGTGCGTTGGGTGATGGGGAAACCAATAGAGTCCACAGAGTCCAACCGCCCACAGTCAACACCAGTGTCGCTACTATTACGGCAGTCAGAATGTACTTTCTAGACATTTGTCGCTACACCTATTATAGCATTGTTGTCTTGTCGCCAGAAAAGCTGTGGCCGAATTCGAGATTGGGTGTGTCGGACCATTCAAACAAGGCAGACTTGACAATCCAGAATGCCACTCCTTATAATGAAAGAAACTCAGGTTTGCCCTCCTTTTTTGGGCCCATCTTGCGAGATTTGGTTTTCTCTATACTCTTGTAACAAGCAGTGAGTAAGTATATTTTCATTACTGGCGGCGTAGTTAGTTCTGTAGGCAAGGGAATTTCAGTAGCCTCTATCGGCAAAATATTGAAGAGCCGTGGTATATCTGTCTCGGTGCAGAAGCTTGACCCTTACCTGAATGTTGACCCTGGGACCATGTCTCCATTCCAGCACGGTGAAGTGTTTGTCACTCAAGATGGTGCTGAGACTGATTTGGATTTGGGGCATTATGAGAGATTCATCGGTATTGAACTGACGCAAGCTTCGAACGTCACCTCGGGCCAGGTATATTCTTCAGTCATTGCTCATGAGAGGCGAGGAGATTTCTTGGGGGGCACAATTCAGGTGGTTCCCCACGTAACCAACGAAATAAAGAGGCGGATAAGGAAAGTGGCCGAAATATCTCAGGCCGAGATAGTGCTTGTTGAAGTCGGCGGCACCGTCGGAGACATTGAAGGGCAACCTTTTCTTGAAGCTATAAGGCAAATGAGAAAAGACGAAGGCAGGGACAATGTGCTATATATTCATGTCACTTTTTTGCCGCATATCGCTGCCACTGATGAACTGAAGACAAAGCCCACTCAACATAGCGTGAATGAACTGAGAAGGATCGGCATTCAGCCCGATGCCATACTGTGTCGCAGCGATAAGGAAATATCCGGCGGGATAAAGGACAAAATATCGCTATTTTGTGATGTAGATAAAGAAGCGGTTATCTCTCTGGTTACCAGCGAAACGATTTACGAAGTACCGTTGGTGCTTGAGGATGCTGGCTTAGGAGAGTTCATAGTTCGCCGATTTGGACTAAGGACTGAGAAGAGCAATCTAGAAGAATGGCGGGACATGGTGGCAAAGTTGAAGGCTCCGAAAGAGCCCATAGCCATTGGATTAGTAGGCAAATATGTAGGGCTCCGAGATGCCTATTACTCCGTGCGGGAGGCATTATGCCATGCAGCGTTGGCTCACAATCGCGCTGTGAAAATAGAGTGGCTGGACTCAGAGCAATTGGATGGCATGGCCGATGATAAGTTGAGGCAGGTTCAGGGAATCATTGTTCCTGGTGGCTTTGGCTACCGTGGCATTGAGGGGATGATAAAGGCGGCCGAGTTTGCCCGAAAGAGAGAAATCCCTTACCTGGGTTTATGCCTGGGAATGCACATTATGGTCATCGAGCTTGGACGTTATGCCTTTCATACCGACAAAGTAAATTCCACAGAGTTCGATGCTGCCAGTGCTTATCCTGTTATTGATCTCCTGCCTGAACAGCGTAGGGTGGAAGAAAAGGGAGGGACTATGAGGCTTGGGACTTATCCTTGCCAACTGGTGGGAGGGACAATAGCAGCTCGCGCTTATGGAGTCGAAGTAGTCTACGAAAGGCATCGCCACCGCTATGAGTTCAACAATCATTTCCGGCAGCCGTTGGAAGAAGCGGGTATGGTAGCCTCCGGGTCGTCCCCCGATGGAAGG
>CAYGWI010000034.1:0-7002 GCA_964353715.1 uncultured Dehalococcoidales bacterium
CACCGTATGCCAGTAGCCTGCAGCAGCCTGGGTGATATTCGTCCAGTTGCCGACACTGCACTGCCCACCCCAGTTGTCTCCAACGGCGACCACACTGTAATCGCTCCTAACGCCCACCGTGTGATAGCGGCCCGCGGCGCTCTGGATGATGTCCTCCCAGGCGCCGACATCACACTGGCCGAAGCCGCTTACGCCTGCGGCGACCACAGTGCCGCCGGCCTTAAGCCCCACCGTGCAATAGATGCCCGCGGCAACCTGAATGATGTCCGTCCAGCCACCGACCTCACACTGCCCCTCTATGTTATCTCCCACGGCAACCACGGTGCCGTCGGACTTAAGCCCCACCGTGTGAGAGTAGCCTGCAGAGATCTGGACAATGTTTGTCCAATTCCCGACGTTGCACTGCCCGTAGTCATTGTATCCCTCCGCAACCACGGTGCCGTCGGATTTAAGTCCTACCGTATGGTACCAGCCTGCAGAGACCTTCACGATGTCTGTCCAGTTGCCGACATCACACTGCCCCCAGTCGTTGCATCCCACAGCCACCGCAGTGTCGTCGGACTCAAGCCCCACCGTGTGCAGCCCGCCTGCCGCGACCTGCACCATGTCTGTCCAGTTGCCCACATCACACTGACCTTGATCGTATCCCACGGCGCCCGCGGCAGCCACGGTGCCATTGGACATAAGCCCCACCGTATGATACCAGCCTGCAGCGACCTGGATGATGTCCATCCAGTCTTCAAGCCCGGTCCGCTGCCCCTGAACGCCCGATCCCACGGCAAGCACCGTATTATCGGACTTGAGCCCCACTGTATGATACCCACCCGCCGAGACTTGGATGATCTGCCGCCAGCTGCCGATATTACACTGTCCCCACCAGTTATGCCCCACAGCAACTGCGGTGCCGTCCGACCTGAGTCCTACCACATGATACGAAGCCGCCACCATAGGGCTATATTCCTGTTGGTCGGGAACACAGCCTGTCATCCCGGCCATTACTGCCACCATAATCAAGAAGACGCTAGCTCTGGCTACGTGAAACTGCCTCCTCGCATCGAGGATCTTCTTCATACCTCACCTCCTGCCTGATAGTTCAGAGTTTCTCAGAATGTCCAACTCATAATATGGTACATCAATATTGTTAAGAACCTGTTAATTTCAAATATATGTTACAATTTTATGAAAGATTGTATCGTGTATTATCGTATCTCTCGTCGCACTGGCAAGTGCACTAAAAAGTGGTCAATTCTGTCGTCCCAACTGGATTGTTCCGGCCGACTTCGTCAGCCTCTCAACGACAGGGGGCCGATAATTCAAGTAGATACAAAATGGCTTTCGAGCAGTGAAAGCACCATCTCCTTCCCGATTGAAATAGTGAATAGCCGTAGTAAGGAACACAGATATCGGGTTTGTATTATAGGTTAACTTAGGCTAAAATACCGACACCCATGTGTCTAGCAGTGCCGGTAAAGATTGTCTCCATAGACGGAGATGAGGCGGAAACAGAAATTGGCGGAGTGAGGCGTCGAGTTAGCATTGCCTTCACCCCGGAAGCCAAGGTAGGGGATTACGTCTTGCTCCATACGGGATACGCCATAGGAGTTATAGATGAGGCTGAAGCCGAGGAAACCTTGAAGCTCTTAGAAGAGATAGCAAGTCTAAGTGAAGTTCATTGACGAGTATCAAGACAGCAAGCTAGCCAGGGGGCTGGCACGCAAGATTGCCCAGCGTTCCACTAAGACGATTAGAGTAATGGAATTTTGCGGCGGGCACACGCATGCCATATTACGATATGGAATCCGCCAGTTAGTTCCCAAAACGGTGGAAATGAAGTCGGGGCCAGGCTGCCCCGTCTGTGTTACGGCAACCGCCGACCTGGACAAAGCCATCGCCCTGGCGCACCTACCCGACGTTATCATCGCCACTTTCGGGGACATGATAAGAGTCCCCGGCAGCTATTCGAGCTTGCAGCAGGCGAAAGCCAAGGGCGCAGATATCCGAATAGTATATTCCACGATAGATGCTGTAGAGATAGCAAAGGACAACCCTGAGAAATCGGTCATCTTCATCGGCATCGGCTTTGAGACCACGGCGCCCACCATAGCCGCTTCTATACTTAAGGCCCAACGGGAGCAAACAAGAAACTTCTACGTCCTGCCCCTCAACAAACTGACGCCGCCGGTGATGAAAGCGCTGCTCGATTCAGGCGAAATCAAGATAGATGGCATCGTTTGTCCCGGACATGTCAGTGTTGTAATTGGTTCCCATCCCTATGAATTCATCCCACGGGATTACGGAGTGGGCTGTGTCATCTCGGGATTTGAACCACTGGACATATTGCTATGCATAGACAGACTGGTGGAGCAAATTGAGAAAGGCAAGCCCAAAGTGGAGATAGCCTATCGCCGCGGAGTCAAGCCCGAGGGAAATAGAAAAGCCCTGCAACTGATGGAAGATGTTTTCGAGATTGGCGAAGCCAACTGGCGGGGGATTGGAATTGTCCCTAAAAGTGGCCTGAAGATTAGAGCGAAATACGAGCGATTTGACGCTGACAAGGCCTTTTCAGTGAGCCTGAAACCACCGAAGGAGCCTAAGGGATGCCGGTGCGGGGACGTAATCCGCGGCGCAGCTACACCACTGGAGTGCAGACTCTTCAGAAAGACCTGCACCCCAGAAAGTCCTGTTGGTCCCTGCATGGTCTCCGGTGAAGGCGCCTGCGCCGCCCACTATCAATACGGGATTCCGGAAAATCTGCAGGATTTTTAGGGCAGCTATGGAGCAAGCTTATGGATGACAGCATTCTTCTGGCCCATGGCAGCGGCGGCAAATTGAGCCACGAACTGGTGGAGAAGAAATTCCTGCCCTTTCTGGCTAATCCGGCATTGAATAAATTAGATGACTCAGCTATTTTCGAAGCCAGCGGGCGCCTGGCTTTCACCACCGACGGCTACGTGGTGAATCCCATCTTCTTCCCAGGCGGCGATATCGGCAAGCTAGCTGTCTGCGGCACGGTGAACGACTTAGCTATGAATGGAGCCAGGCCCCTTTATTTGAGCCTCTCGGCAATCATAGAAGAGGGGTTCCTTCTAAGTGAGCTCGAACGGATAGTGCAATCGATAAAGAAAGCTGCTGAAGAAGCCGAGGTCAGTATCATCGCCGGGGATACCAAGGTGGTAAATCGAGGACAAGCCGACAAGTTGTTTATCACCACCTCGGGAGTAGGGACAGTGCCTCCCGGAGTCGATATCTCGGGAGCCAACGCCAGAGTCGGAGATAAAGTCCTGCTGAGCGGCACCATTGGCGACCACGGCATAGCGATAATGAGTCAGCGCGAAGGATTGAAGTTCTCCATGGCTCTGAAAAGCGACTGCGCCCCATTGAATAAATTGGTATCTCAGATGCTGGACGTCTCATCCAGGATTCATTGCCTCCGCGACCCTACCAGAGGTGGCCTGGCGACCACACTCAACGAATTGGCCCGGCAGTCGAAGGTGGGCATTGTGATAGAAGAGGCTAAGATACCGGTGAAGGAAGAGGTTAAAGCTGCCTGCGAGCTTCTGGGTTTGGACGCCATTTACGTGGCCAATGAAGGCAAACTGGTAGCTGTAGTTGACCCCGCCGACGCCAAAAAGATTCTTGCCCGGATGAGAAAAAACAGCTATGGTAGAGACGCTGCCATAATCGGAGAGGTAACCGACCAGCACCCCGGGAAGGTGGTGATGAAGACAAAGCTCGGTCCTTCCCGAATCGTGGATATGCTGACCGGGGAACTACTGCCCCGCATCTGTTAAGTGGTTTGACAGCCCAAATTCGCCGGTGCTAGACTTCGCTCACTTGTGAAACGCATTGGTATTCTATATCACCCTCTACGTGAGAAAGCCCGAGACTTAGCTGAGAAACTGGAACAGTTTTTGTCCTCTAGGGACGTCTCCTCATGGCGATGCTCAGCCTGGGACGAGGACAAAGCTAAACCACAGGTGGCCGGTACAGAGCTGGTCTTCAGTATTGGCGGAGACGGCACTATCCTCCGTTCTGCTCGAATCGTAGCTTCCTTGTCTGTGCCAATCCTAGGTATAAACCTGGGCAGGCTGGGATTCATCACCGAGATAGATGCCGACGACGTCTTGTCTCGTTTGCCCGATTTGATCAAGGGGAAAGGCTGGATTGAGGAAAGGGCCATGCTCGAGGCTCAAATTGCAGACAGAAGCTTTCATGCCCTGAACGATGTCGTGCTGCGAAGCGTGGCCGTTCGCCTGGTCAACATAGAAACCACAATTGATGGCACAGTGATGACCACCTACCGCGCTGATGGCGTAATTGTGGCCACCGCTACCGGGAGCACCAGCTATTCCCTGGCATCTGGCGGACCGATTCTTCATCCTCAGTCCAGGGAAATTGTCATCCAACCAATATCCTGCCATCTGGGATTGAGTCATGCTCTGGTACTGCCTCCGCAGAGCACGGTCGATTTGAAGGTTGCCCCCAGAGAAAGGGCCATACTCAGCATTGACGGACAAGTTGAGTTGCCGTTATCAGATGGGCAGAACGTCAGAGTTAAGCTCAGCCCCTACATAGCTCGCTTCTTAAGAATTCACGAGCCAACCTATTTCTATGGTTCGTTGTGGCAAAAACTGGGAGGCAGAAGAAATGAAAGCTGACACAAAGGTTGACAGGGCAAAAGTGGGTGATGCTAACTCCGTGCACCGGCTGATCAGCCGTTTTGCTGACAAGGGAGAGGTTTTGCCTCGCGCCTTATCTGAGATTTATGATGGCATCAGAGATTACTTCGTGGTCAGAAAGGGAGGTCGGGTTATCGCCTGCGCGGCATTGCACGTCACCTGGGTTGATTTGGCAGAGATCAGGTCTCTGGCTGTGGACGAAAAGGAACAGAACCAAAGGGTTGGCTCGGCGCTAGTCCGGGCCTGCCTGGAAGAGGCCAAAGAATTAGGCATACCGAAGGTTTTTTGTCTCGTTCGTAAGCCGGCTTTCTTCAAAAAACACGGCTTTCAACTGATCGACAAGAAAGAGCTGCCCCAGAAGGTATGGGCGGAATGCTATCGCTGTCCCAAGTTTCCCGACTGCGATGAAATAGCTCTTATGCGACAACTTTGAGGCGGGGCAGGCAAAGCAACGCCGTTTTAGCGAACAGCGAGACTATGTTGAAGCCGGAAAAGAAGCTATCTACTCAACAGATTTTCCACGGACGCGCGGTGAACATACGCGTGGATACCGTAGAGAAAGCCAGCGGCACAAAAACCACCAGAGAGGTGGTGGAGCACAGCGATTGCGTAGCCGTGGTAGCCATTGATGGGCAGGGCAATGTTCTTTTAGTTCGCCAATTCCGCCACGCCGTGGGCAAATTCCTTCTGGAAATACCAGCCGGTGGCATTGACTCCGGTGAAGAGCCAATTGACTCTGTACGCCGCGAACTACAGGAGGAAATTGGCTACTTCCCCCAGAAAATAGACAAATTGGGGGGCTTTTACTCCACGCCGGGCTATGGCACGGAGTACCTCCATTGCTTTTTGACTACCGACCTTGTGCCCGCTCGCCTGGTGGCTGAGGATACCGACGATATCGAGCTGGTCCGCGTTTCCCCGGATGAGATACCCCGCCTTATCGCCTCGGGCGAGATTTCCGATGCCAAAAGCATCGCTGCCCTGCTTATGTTCCTCTTTATACGGCCAGGGAAGTAGACCCGTCCGCGATGTGATATCCCCATTGGCAGACACGCCTAATGAACCCGTTGACGGTGTGGTGAGAGGATGATATATAATACAGGCTGGAGATTTCGGGGAAACCAAACTACTGAGGTTGCCCGAATAGTGTGTTTGCCCGACTTAGCGGGCGCCGTGTTATCGGGCAAAATCGGAACAACTACACAAATCTGGAGGTGGACAATGAAGACAATACTTAATTCGAAGAGAGGCCGTTGCCTGGCAAAAGTCAGTGTGTTTCTTACTACGGTAGCCCTGATCATAGTGATGGTAGGCTGTGATGCCCCTTCTGCCGGTGTACAAATAAGGGATTGGCGTGATTTGGATGCCGTCAGGAATAACCTGGACGGCCAATTCCTTCTAATGAACGACCTGGATTCGACTACTGCCGGTTATACGGAACTGGCGAGCCCGACAGCTAATGGGGGAAAGGGTTGGCGGCCAATTGGGATTTGGCCTGACCCATTTACCGGTAGTTTCGACGGTCAGGGATTTGAGATAAGGGACCTGTTTATCGACCGCGAGGGCGAAGACAATGTGGGACTTTTCAGTTTTGTTGAGACAGGAGCGGTCATCGTGGGTGTCGCGTTGATTGACACCGATGTGACTGGCGAGATGTATGTTGGTGGTCTGGTGGGACATAACCATGACGGCAGTCTGAGTAATTGTCATTCCACCGGTAGCGTAACTGGCCATACGCATGTTGGCGGTCTGGTCGGAGAGAGTGGTGGCATTGTGACCAGCAGCTATTCCGCCGCTAACGTCAGTGGTAGCTTCGAGGTTGGCGGCCTGATAGGACAGAATCATGCCACTGTCAGTAAGTCCTATTCTACCGGTAGTGTGACTGGCGATGAGTATATTGGCGGTCTGGTGGGATGGAATCATGAGGGTACGATAAGCAACTCCTATTCCAGCGCTAGGGTGGATGGCGAGTCGCTTGTTGGCGGTCTGGTGGGACATAATCGGGGCAGTGTGAGTAATTGTTATTCCGCCGGTAACGTGACTGGCTATGAGGACGTTGGCGGCATGGTGGGACGGAACTATCAGGGCACTGTAGGCAACTCTTTCTGGAATACCGAAACCAGCGGACAAGCTACTTCAGCTGGCGGGACGGGCAAGAATACCACGGGAATGAAGGACATCGCCACGTTCTCAGGTGCAGGCTGGAATGTAATCGCGGTCGCGCTGAACCAGACTGACCCCGCCTATATCTGGAATATCATTAATAACGTGACCTACCCCTTCCTGAGCTGGCAGCCCTAGAAGAGAGGCAGCTCTCCTTCAC
>CAYGWI010000035.1:0-6853 GCA_964353715.1 uncultured Dehalococcoidales bacterium
TGCTGCTGACACAAGAAGGAGTCCAGTTCTTCGATCCCAAGGGAAACAAGCTGGCCAAGCAGGTCAGGAAACTCGACCACAGTTGGGCTGAGAGCCACAAAGGAGGCTATCAGCATTTCATGCTCAAGGAGATAATGGAGCAAGCTCAGATGCTCGGCCAAACAGCTTGTCAGGACGGAAAGAGATTCACCAAGATTGCTCTGGATATTCTGAGGGCGAATCAGGTGATCATAACTGCTTGTGGCACTTCCCGTTATGCTGCTCTGGTCGGTAGATATCTCTTTTCCAGAGTAGGCAAGAAGTTCTGTGACGTAATCATGGCCTCTGAGTTCGGTTACTTCGCCGACTCCGTGGACAAGAACACCATTGTCATCGCTGTCTCCCAGAGTGGCGAGACCGCCGACGTAATCGAGGGTGTAAAGGCTGCCAGAGACAACGGAGCGCAGGTCATTTCCATAATCAACAGACCCAACTCCATACTGGCTGACCTGAGCCAGCAGGTCATTTATCTGAACTGCGGTGCCGAAATAGCCGTAGCCGCCACCAAGACCTTCCTGTCTCAGCTTGCCATATTCTACCTGTTGTCCTTCGCCATGGTTGATTGCTTTGACGAAGCGGTGGCCAAGCTTGCTGGCTTAAACGGCGAGATAACCAGGGTCCTGGACTGGAACAAGAGTGAGCTTGTCAATCTGAGTCAGAAGCTGAAGGACAAGAACCATTTCTACTACATAGCCAGAGGGATTAATTTCGCCATCGCGTCCGAAGGCGCCCTGAAGCTTAAAGAGATTTCCTATGCCCACGCCGAAGGTATGCCGGCCGGGGAACTAAAGCATGGCACACTAGCTCTCATCGAGCCCGGCACACCGGTGGTGGTGATTTGCCCTGCCGACTATACCTTCTCAGAAACTCTCAGCAACGCGATTGAAGCCAAGTCTCGTGGAGCGTATATCATAGGTGTCTCCGACAAGGAAAGCCAAATTTATGATTCCTGGATCAAGCTTCCCAAAGTCGATGAGTTACTCTATCCCATGGTTGCTGTAGTTCCCCTTCAGCTCCTAGCTTACTACCTGGCCGTCAACCGGGGATGCGACCCCGACAAACCCCGCAATCTGGCAAAATCGGTGACCGTCAAATAAGTTCAAGGAGTTCATAGAGTTTGTAGAGTCTGTAGAGTTGATAACGTTAACAGAGTGAAAATCGAGAGATTCGAAGATGTGAAGGCATGGCAGGAAGCCAGAGCCTTGGTGAACATAATTTATGATGCCACCAAATCTAATAGAAACTTCACTGGCGATCACAAATTCAGGGAACAGATTCAAGGTGCGGCTGTTTCTACAATGTCCAATATCGCAGAAGGGTTTTCGAGAAGAGCAACAAAGGAATTTGTCCAGTTCTTGTTTATTGCCAAAGGGTCAGTTGCTGAAGTCCAGAGTCAGCTTTATGTTGCCTTAGACCAAACTTACATTAGTGAAGACAAATTCGATGAACTCTACGCCAAATCCGACGAAGTGGCCCGCTTGATTTCTGGATTCATCCGCTACCTCCTAAACAAGGACAAAAGCAAGGAACTCAAATGACTCAACAAACTCAACGAACCCAACAAACCCAAGAAACTGGGGTGAAAGTGCTGGCCGGTATAGCTGCCTATAACGAAGCACGATATGTGGGAAGCATAGTCGTCCAGACAAGGCAATATGTAGACGAGGTCATCGTTGTCGATGACGGGAGCACGGATAACACTGCCAGGGTCGCCGCGCTCGCCGGTGCCACGGTAGTGCGGCACCCTGAAAACAGGGGCAAAGGCGCAGCCATCCAGAGCATACTGGCCGAGGCAAGGAGGAGAAACCCCGACGTCCTTGTCCTACTAGATGCTGATGCCCAGCATGACCCTAAGGAGATCCCTATTCTCATCAAACCTATTTCGGAGGGGTTCGACCTCGTCATCGGCTCCCGCGAAGCACAGGAAGAAAAGACTCCGCGTTATCGCCGCATCGGGAAAAAAGTCATTTTCCGCTCCAGCCGGCTTGCTTCCGGGACCAATGTCTACGATTCCGAATCCGGCTTCCGGGCCCTTTCGCCAAAGGCAATAAGGGAGCTGGATTTGAAAGCAAATGGATTCGCCGTAGAATCAGAGATGATAACGTTCGCCGCCGACAAGGGCCTCAGAATCACTGAAGTGCCCATCTCGAATATATATACCAAAGATGGCTCGACTCTCGACCCCATCAGGCACGGCGTAGACGTTCTCAGCCGGATAATCGTCATGATTACTGAGAGGAAACCCCTGTTCGTCTTCGGAATCGTCGGCGGTATCTTGCTGGTGATTGGCCTCATTTTCGGGTTCAGGGTGATTAACGTCGCCAACGCGACAGGGCAGCTAGCCATAGGCAGCGCCGTCTTGACCGCCCTGTTCATCATCACCGGTATATTGAGCATCTTCACCGCCATAATCCTCAACGCCCTAGCCAGGCGAAAATAGGCTTGGCGCTCCGTTCTCCTGCGTCGCAAGCTGTTCTTCCTCGTCATTGCGAGACACGTGGTGTCGAAGCAATCTCGCCATCTCAACAAGCCTGTCTGTCTTGACTAATCCCAGTCCCGACTCTAGACTATTGACTGGCTTTCGGGGTGACCAATGCTGCAGATAAGGGTCCGCGAAATCAGAGGCAGATGCCCGGAATATAAGGTCGGTGACAAAGTCGTCATAGACGACCCAAAAATATTGTTGGACAAAACAGATGCGATTTGCACTCATGCGCTTTCAACTTTACTGCATTACGTTACGATGTTGCAGCATGATTGGTGTCCTCTGAAACTCGGATTAACGACATCTCGCGATCCAGACTGTGCTTATGTGCAATGTGTAGACCCTGGCGAACCTTATACCCAAGGCGGGACGGTGATTTTCAAGTGTCGCAGGATCAAAGAAGGAAATAGCAAGTGAAGATCGCTGTAGTCTTGGGAACCCGCCCCGAAATAATCAAGATGTCACCGGTAATAAGAGAGCTGGAGAAGAGGCAAGAGGATTACTTTATCCTCCACACCGGTCAGCATTACTCCTATAACTTAGACAGGGTCTTCTTTGAGCAGCTAAAGTTGCCGCAAGCTAAATACAATCTTGAGGTTGGCTCAGGTTCCCATGCCGAACAGACGGCAAAGATACTCATAGGCGTAGAGAATGTCTTGCGGGATGAAAGCCCTGATATCATCCTCGTGGAGGGCGATACCAACTCTGTGTTCGCTGGAGCTTTGGCAGCGACAAAACTCCATGTAAAAGTCGGGCATGTCGAGGCTGGACTAAGAAGCTATGATAGAAGTATGCCCGAGGAAATCAACCGAATCTTAACTGACCACTGCTCCGATTACCTGTTTGCCCCTACACCAAAAGCCAGACAGATTTTGCTTGGTGAAGGCATCCTCAAAGAAAAGATATTCGTCACCGGCAACACTATCGTTGATGCTGTCTATCAAAACCTGGAGATAGCCAGAGAGCAAGGAAACACTCTCAGCAGTCTGAATCTTACCCCAAAAGAATATTTCTTGGTGACCCTTCACCGACAGGAGAATGTTGACGACCCGAGACGATTTGCCTCAATCTTGAAGGGTCTGGACAAAGTGGCTGCCGAGTTTCGCATCCCGACAGTCTACCCTGTCCATCCCCACTCCCGAAGAAGGATGAACGAGTTTGGCCTTAACCCCAAGAACATTACACTGATTGAACCCGTAAGCTTCCTTGACTTCCTGCAGCTTGAGAGCAACGCCAGACTCATTCTGACTGATTCCGGCGGCGTTCAAGAGGAAGCTTGCATCCTGGGTGTCCCCTGTGTTACCTTACGAGACAATACTGAAAGACCCGAAACGCTGGATGTTGGCTCGAATCTTCTAGCAGGAGCATTACCAGACAAAATACTTCGCTGCTCCAGGCTTATGCTCAATGAAGAGAACAAGTGGAGCAATCCGTTTGGAGACGGCAAAGCAGGCGAAAGAATTGTAAAGATAATAATGGAGGATAATTGATGGCTAGAATACTGGTTACCGGCGGACTGGGCTTCATCGGCTCAAACCTTGTCCCCGAACTAAGAAAAAGAGGACACGAAGTCCTGGTATGTGACCTAGGGCATTCTGAGGGACCCAACTACATCCGCTGCGACGTCGTTAAATACCGCCAGCTTGAGCGGGTATTTGAACAGCATGACTTTGACTATGTCTACCACCTGGCCGCGGAATACGGACGCTGGAATGGCGAGGATTATTATGAGAACCTCTGGCTCACCAATGTAATAGGCACCAAGAATATGATCCGGCTCCAGGAGAGGAAGAAGTTTAGAATGATATTCTTCTCCAGCGCTGAAGTCTACGGTGACTACGATAAGGTGATGAGTGAGGATGTGATGGACAAAGTGCCCCTTAAGCAAATGAACGATTATGCTATGACCAAGTGGGTGGGCGAGCTCCAGGTACTGAATTCAGCAGCCATGTTTGGCACCGAAACTGTGAGAGTTCGACCGGTCAACGCCTACGGCCCCCACGAGTATTATAGCCCTTACCGGGGAGTCATCCCAGCCTTCATCTATAAGGCCCTGCATGGCGAACCCTATACCCTCTACCTGGGCCACCGCCGCATCTTCGACTATGTCGAAGACACCTGCCGCACCTTTGCCAACATAGTTGATAATTTCAAACCGGGAGAGGTTTACAACATCGGCAGCAAAGAAGAATGGGAACACGAGATAAAATACGTCTCCGACCTTATACTGAAGAACCTGGGCAAGGATGACTCCAAGGTCACTTACAAAGAGGCGGAACCTTTTACCACCAAAGTGAAGCACATGGACTTTTCCAAAGCCAGAAGAGACTTGAAGCATAATCCCAAGATACCCCTGGAAGAAGGTATCCCGAAGACCATTGAATGGATGAAACGGGTTTATAGCAGGAAGTAAAGAGCTGGTGGCGTGAAAATCCTTCTGGTTCAGGATACCGACTGGCTGTTGCGGGGCCCACACCAGCAACATCATCTTATAGAGAGGCTTTCCCTAAAAGGTCACCAAGTCCGCGTCATCGACTATGAGCTTCTGTGGAGGACACAGGGCAAGAGAGAGCTACGCTCGAAACGACAGGTGTTTGACAATGTGGCCAGATTCTATGATGGGGCAAAGATCATCTTGATTCGCCCTGGCATCATAAAGCTCCCCTGGCTGGATTATGTTTCATCACTATTCTCTTATAGAAAAGAAATCCGTCATCAGATAAAAGATTTCTACCCCGATCTGATTATCGGCTTCGGCATCTTGAGCACCTATTTGGCGATGAGGGCGGCCAGGAAAAATAACACACCATTTATCTGCTACTGGATCGACGTATTGCACAGGCTTATCCCCTTTAAGCCTTTTCACCCTTTCGCCATGTTGTTGGAACGCAGGACACTTCGACAGGCCGACAAGGTGCTGGTAATTAACGAGAAACTCAAGGACTATGTGACAGAGCTAGGCGCCACGCCTGAACGAACTCAGGTCCTGCGGGCTGGCATTGATATTGGGCGCTTCGACCCGCTTATTAAAGGTGACACCATAAGGCAACATTACGGGCTCACCGAAAAAGACACCGTCCTCTTCTTCATGGGCTGGCTATACCAATTTTCAGGCTTGAAAGAGGTTGCCACACAGTTAGCTCGAACAGACAATCCCAATGTTAAGCTCCTTATTGTTGGCGAAGGCGATGCCTATGAGGCGCTCCAGCAAATACGTGAAAGACATAACTTGAAGGACAGGATTATCCTCACCGGCAAGAAGCCCTATGAGGATATTCCATCTTTTGTCGCTGCCTCGGATGTATGCCTGCTACCGGCTTACCCTGATGAAAAAATAATGCAGGACATTGTCCCCATTAAGATGTATGAGTATATGGCCATGAAGAAACCCGTAATTGCCACCAGACTTCCCGGGGTAATGAAAGAGTTTGGCGAGGATAACGGCGTGGTTTATGTGGATAAGCCCGAGGATGCTGTTGCCAAAGCCAGAGAACTTGTCCAAAGTGGTAGAATAGAAGAACTGGGCCAAAAAGCACGGAGCTTCGTCGAGAGATACAGCTGGGATAACATTACCGACGAGTTTGAGAAAATCCTGAAGGAGACCGTACAGAGTTCTAAGTTAGGAAGTTCTAGGTTCTAAGTTGGAACCCGCAACCCAGCACCTGGAACCTAGTACCTAGAACTTGGAACCTAGAACGTAGAACCCCGAGGAACCATGCGCATTGAGCGATTTGAGGACATTGAAGCTTGGAAGGAAGCAAGGAAATTGGTTAACACGATTTATGACATTTCAGACAAAGAAGAATTCTCCAGGGACTTTGGCTTGAAAAATCAGATTCGTAATGCTTCGGTTTCTGTAATGTCCAATATTAGTGAAGGATTTGACCGGGGAACAAATAAGGAGTTCATACAGTTCCTCACCATAGCGAGAGCTTCTACGTCCGAGGTCAAAAGCCACCTTTATGTAGCTCTAGACCGCAAATACATAGACCCTGATAAATTCAGGGAGGTATACGATCAAACGAGCAAGGCAATCAGCCTGATCGACGGCTTCATCCGTTATCTTAGGACCAACATGAAACACAAAACTCAGCAACTTAGAACCTAGAACATAGAACCTAGAACATGAAACGTAGAACATAGAACTTGAAAGGGGGAACATGGTCAAACATCTAAGCGAATACAAAGGTAAGAACATCCTTATCACCGGTGGGGCAGGGTGCATCGGCTCCAACCTCAGCAAGGCCTTAATGAAAGGTGAAGCGGCTAGAATTATCGTCCTTGATGACCTCTCGGCAGCGTACGAGTGGAACATTCCCAAATCAGACA
>CAYGWI010000036.1:0-6806 GCA_964353715.1 uncultured Dehalococcoidales bacterium
TCACCTTCGTCTGGAGTATCAATCGAGATTCCCAGCAATTTGGCTACTTCTCTGATTTCTCTCCTTATCTCGGTCTCATGTTGAGGGCTCATGTGGATGACAACCACCTTGGGCAGATAACCTTTCATTCGACGGAGCTCAAGCAGCTCTTCCTTGAACATCGCCGGACAAAGGTGAGCTGCATCCCTTGCCATATTGGCGAGACGATCAGGCCAGGTTACTTCAGCTATGAGCAACTGCGGAGATATGTTGCTCCATGCAGAGGAAAGGCCGGGGCCGGTATCGCCCGTGTAGAATAAGGTCTTTCCATCTCCGGATGTTATTTCAAAACCTACGCCGTCAAGAGGATGCGGCACAGGCACGGCCATGACCTGGTAGCCTTCTATATCTTGCCGCCTGAGCGGTTCCAATGGGACGAATTTGATGGTTGCCTTTCCGAGAAATGAGGCCTTGCTGGTGAACTCGGGGTAGACTACGCCATCAATCAGGTGAGACGAGAGAATTTCAAGGGTCCTCGCAGTGGCGACGACCCTGGTAGTGCGGTCGGAGTTATTGAAGGCAAAAGCAGGGACCGCCCTGATGTGGTCGTAATGACCGTGAGAAAGCAATATCGCCTTTATCTTCCTCTGCTCGGGGAAGGTCAGCTCTGAAACCAGGCTGCCGGCATCTACAGCCAGGACATCATCAATGAGCAAAGACACGAGCCTCGTGTTTTTGGACTCCGCATTATGCGTCCCCAGAAACTTTACTATCACCGAGACTGCTCCATCGCCATGTTTATTCCTTAAGAAATTCGGCCAGCTCGTCTCTTCCCTCAGGCGTGGTCATGAACACCAGGGTATTCTCCCGGTCAATGACATGGCTTTCTGACGGGTTATAAACCCAGTTCTCTCCCGTCCTGATCGCCAACAGCAGGGCATGGCAGTGTCTCCTCAGGTTCAACGCCGATATAGGTTGACCTGCAAATGATTTGGGCACAGCGAACTCTTCAACCCGCAGGTTTTTGTCTCTGTCCCGCAGCATAGTGTCTAAAAACGACACTACCGCAGGCCTCACCATTTCGGAAGCCATCCTCAACCCGCCGATGGCGCTGGGCGAGACCACGGCATCGGCACCGGCCTTCTTCATCTTTTCGGTGTTTCTAGTATCGTTGCAGCGGGCCACTACCCTCAGCCGGGGGTTAAGCTGCTTGGCCGTCAGAGTCACCACCAGGTTCTGGTTATCATCCCCGGTTACAGCGAACAGTCCGGCGGCTTGCTCGACGCCGGCCCGCAGAAGGGCGTTGCTGTCGGTAGCATCCCCTTCTATGAAGACCTCATCACGGAATGATTCCAGGTTGCTCTCTACATTCTTCTTATTGACGTCCACTACTACATGAGGCCTTTTGGTAGCATGAAGCTCATTGGCTATGTAGCAGCCCACTGAGCCGACACCGCATACAATATAATGGCCCCTGTATTTACCGGCTATTTTCTCCATTCTTCTCCTCCTGAAGGACTCCGTCACTTCTCCTTCAACTATCAGAGCAGTAATATTGGTAATAATGTATGCCATGACACCGATGCCGGAAATAGCAATGAATATGGTAAATATCCTGCCCCCGACATTGCCCGACAGATCAACGACTTCTTCGAAGCCAATTGTTGTTATAGTAATGAATGTCATGTAGAAAGCGTCCACAAATGAATATTGTCTGCCGCCAATGAACCAGTAACCCACCGTGCCTATCAATATGAGGGCTACCATGATGGCGCCAGCCCAGGCAAACTTTCTGTAAACCTTTGAAGACATAGCTGCACCGTATTCTATATGATATGGCTGATTTACCTCAAGAGACGCTCTGCCGGAAGCTCAGTTCATTTGGACGAAATATCGTTGCTAAGCGTAAATTCAACAGCAAGCTGCTTGCGTTTACTCAATTCCGGTAAGGCTCACAGTGAAGACCGGGGATTGACGGTCGCTATTGGCGAAATCCTGATTATTGTGTTGCCGCAGGGCTCTTGTCCGGACAGGTTGGTTAAACAGCGAAAAGAAATACGAACAAGTTCCAGTAAACGATGACTGTATAGAATCCCAGAGCCACCACCGCGACTGTATTCACGAGTCTAGGGCTGGCATTATACTTGATCCATAGAAACAGCGTGACCAAAAACGCAGCCGCTATCTTTATAGCTAGAAACGACTCCTGGCCCACCCAGGACATCAGCAAGGGGTTTCCTTCCGACCCGTACCCACCAGCGACCAGAAACTGGCTTATCAAGCCGTCGGCCACTATTATGCCGAACAGGACGCAGAGAGTATATCTGACCTTTCGGTTTTCAATGTGAAAATACTTGGGGACCTTCAATAGTTTCATGTGCGAAAATTACCCCCTTCCAAAGCAAAAACCGACCATTTCCAGGTCGGTTTCACTATTGGCTCCCCGCCACCCAAGTGACCACATACAGGTGGCAGATCAGCGCCCTCTATGTTAGCGGAGCAATATTACGTTTTTAAAGACTCACCGGGACTGGCCGCCGAAAGGCTCGAGAAATTTCGGCGAGCACTTGATTTTACCGCTCTGCATCTACGAAGGTCAAGATGCACTATCTTGACTTTTCTTATCAAATTCCACCTGCATACATGGGAATTTGTTGATATATGCGGCGATGAAGCAGTAGTTTGACTGAAAGCTGTCCAACAAGATACTGTTCAGCGGGAGGAAGCGTGTATGGAGCGACATGACATCTATCTGTTCATAGCAGTCGCCGGTCACCAGCGGAGGGAAAGGGAATTCACCCTCACCTTGGTCCTCTCCCATCAAGGGAGAGGAGATTGCTTCGTCGCTAACGCTCCTGGCAATGACAGGAGCACGAGCGAGAAGGACATCATGCTTCCGTCAGCCAGTTGAGAACCTTCTTCATTACGTCAGCCCGGTTGTCCCTGGTCACGAGGAGCACCTCAGCTTCGGGACGGCGTTTGATTTCATCGGCAAAGGGATGAGGATTGAGCATAATAGTGCCCAGGACTCTCTTGCCGCTGTTGAGGGCCTGCGTCACGGCCTCTTTGAACCGGGGCGACAGAAGCTCCATCTTGCCGATCTCATCGATGACTATGAGATCGGCTTCTTTCAGCGCCTGACGCAGAGCGGAAACACCGACTCTGTCCAAGACGTCCATGTCCACGCGGTATTTGCTGACCTGATGAGGGCCGGAGATGTTAACGTGGGCTAGTATCGCCTCCTGCCCGTCGAGGGTAATTATGCGGAACCCCTGCCTTATCCCGCCGGTCCGTATCTCCTCGGTATAGAAGCCGCCGGCCCTGGCTCTGGTCCGGGCCAGGGCTTCTTTGATAAGAGCAGTTTTACCTGTGCCCGGCTGGCCGGTCAACAGGAGGGCCCCTTTCACTTCTCCTTGGGCGGAGTCTGGGCCTTTCTCTTTTCCTTGAGCTTCTTTCGGCGCTGCCGGTGCTTCAAGGCAGCGTCTTTCTTCTTTTTGTACATGTCTTTTGCGTTAAGTCCAAATTGTTGAAGTCATTCTAGCATATCATGGGTGCTCAAGAAATAAGAGAGGAGCCCGGAATGACGCCCCTTCATGTCTTTGCGAGGCTGGCTTCGGCCAGCCGAAGCAATCCTGGGGAGCGGGAGATTGCCACGCTTCGCTCGCAACGACAAGAAAGAAGGGTTCGCAATGACAAGAAGAGACAGGCTCACAATGACAAAAAGAGGGGCGGGGACAAGCCCCGCCCCAAAATCGGTGTCAAAGAGTATGACTTTCCTAGGCTTCCCTCTCCAGTATGGTGGCAGCACCCTGACCGCCGCCGATGCAGGCGGTGGCCAGACCGTATTTCCCTTTTTCGACGTTGAGTATCCTGGCGAGGGTGCCCACCAGCCTGGTGCCGGTGGCTCCCAGCGGGTGTCCGATGGCAGTACCGCCACCCTTGACGTTGACTTTGTTCGGGTCGATGCCCAGCTCTTTCATGGCATAGAGGGCCACGATGACGAAGGCCTCGTTGATCTCCCAGAAGTCAATGTCCTTGGGTTTGAGGCCGGCATGTTCCAGAGCCATGCGGCTGGCCGGGACCGGGCCTTTGCCCATCACTGTGGGGTCAACGCCAGCCCATCCCATGGATATGACCTTGGCCAGAGGCTTGAGGCCATACTTCTTGGCCCTCTTCTTGGACATCAGCATCATGGCACTGGCACCGGCGTTGAGCGGAGAAGAGTTGCCCGGCGTTATGTGCCCATCCGGCTTGAAGGAAGGCTTCAACTGGGCGAGAGCCTCCATCGAAGTATCGGCCCTGATGGCCACGTCACAGTCAATGACTTTCTTCGTCCCGTCCGCCTGCGGCGCCTCAACGGGCATTATCTCTCCTTTGAAATATCCTTCCTGGAGAGCCCTGGCTGCCATCTGATGGCTTTTCATAGCCCATTTGTCCATGTCCTCACGGGTGAAGGTGGTTTGTGATAGCAGCTTCTCCGCAGTCAGTCCCATGTTCATGGTGGTCATGATGTCCAATTCTTTTAACTCCATAAATTGGGGATTAGGTTGTATCGGTACCTCTCGGCCGCCGCCTCCCAGGGTCGGGATGTGGGTCATGTGTTCGATTCCGCAGGATATGACGATATCGGAGTATCCCAGCATGATTTCCATGGCGCCCTGGTGAATCGTGGACATCGATGAGGCACACTGGCGGTCAATCCCTTGGGCCGCGACATTGAACGGCAGCTTGGCCAGGAAGTTGATTGACTTACCGCCATAGAGCCACTGCTCGAGCACCGGCATGGCTGTGCCCGTGAGCACATCGCCGATCTCCTCGGGGTTTATCTTGGTCTGCTTCACAAGTTCCTGGATCAGTCTGGCTGCCAGGTCGTCCATTCTCAGGCCGTTGAACACGTCCCTCTCGGGCTCCCTCGGCCTCGCCCTGGAAAAGGGTGTCCTCAGATAACCGACAATTACTGCTTCTTCCATATAGTTAATCTCCTTTCGTTACTCTTGATTTGGTTTTTTCGAAATTGTGGCCTGTTTATGTTATACCGCTCGCCGCTCACAGTCAAGTAGTTGTGACGGACGATAGTGGCACAGCAACCTCCCCATCGTGTCTTTGCGAGGCTGCCTTTAGCGGCCGAAGCAATCTCCGAGATTGCCGCGCACCCTTCGGGTGCTCGCAACGACTAGGAGGAAAAGGGCTCACAAGGACAGAAGGGGAAGGGCTCGCAATGACAGATAGAGGATCGTTGCGAGGCACAACGTGGCCGCAGCAATGTTTTGGAGGGCAGACACCTTGACACTTTGGCAGAATGTGGGTAAGATGGGCTTGAATTTTGGCAAGGGTGAATTATCACGTTTGCTACTTAGCTACAAATCCAGTCTGTAACAGCATTCTGTAATAAGATGGAGGTAAGACAATGACACAGGACCCCAACAAAGCCATATATGAAGCCAAACCGTGGACAAAATGGTATCTGGAAGGTGTGCCCAAGGATATTAAAGTCGAGGAAAGGTCCGTAGTGGACACCTTCAATGAGGCTACAGACAAATGGAAGGACAAGACCGCCATAGTGTTCTATGGTAGAAAGATGAGCTACAAAGAGCTCCGGGAGCAGGTCGACAGGTTTGCCGCGGCGCTAGCTGATCTGGGCGTCAAGAAAGGAGACAAGATCGCCCTCCTGCTGCTCAATTCGCCGCAGTTCATCATAGCTTATTTCGGAGCCCTGAAAGCAGGAGCTACCCTAACGGCAATCAGCCCTGTTTACGTCAGCCCGGAAATCAAGTACCAGATTGAAGACAGCGGGGCGAGGATGCTCGTCTGCCTGGATATTCTCTATGATAACGTAGAGAAAAGCGGAGTCAAGCTGGATGCCGTCATCCTGACCAGCATCGGCGAATACCTGCCTGCAATGAAAAAGTTCATGGGCAGCACTGTGCTGCGGGCTGTTTATCAGAAGATGGCCGCCCCGCCCGTGGAGATATTTCAAAAAGAGGGATTTTATCGGTTCCAGGACTTGCTTAAGAAATATCCGCCGAAGCCGCCCGATATCAAGTTCAATATCAGAGAGGACATAGTGACTCTTCCCTACACTGGAGGGACGACCGGCAGGCCCAAAGGCGCCAAGATAACTCATTACAATTTTGCCGCCGCTCGACAGCTCGGCAGTAAATTCTGGGGCAATATCGTACAGGAAGGGAAAGAGGTCGTAATAGCCTATTTGCCTTTCTATCACATCTATGGTCAAGCGGTGGTCATGATGGGAGGACTAACGGAGGGCTACACTTCAATACTGATCACCACTCCTGACCCTGATGACATTCTGAGCGCACTGGAGAATCACAGCGGAACCATTTTCTACAGCGTTCCCGCCCTGTATGAATATCTCAAGGACTATGAAAAGACCGACAGAGTGAATTGGAAGAAGATAAAAGTCCTTATCTCCGGTGCTGATGCGCTTCTTGAAGACACTGCCAAGGGCTGGGAAAAGCGGACCGGCGCTAGAATCCACGAGGGCTGGGGAATGACCGAGACGACCTCGGTTGGTATTGTCAATCCCTACGGAAGGGCGAAAATCGGTTCCTTCGGTGTGCCTATGCCTGGTACAGTGGCGGGCATAATTGAGGCGGAAGGCACCAAGTTCCTTCCCGTCGGGCAAACAGGTGAAATGATAGTCAAAGGGCCCAATCTCTTCGCGGGATACTGGAACAGACCGGAAGCAACCAAGGAAGTGTTTCTGGAAATCGAGGGTGAAACCTGGCTGCGCACCGGGGACCTGGCAAAGATGGATGAAGAGGGCTATTTCTACTTCTACGATAGGAAGAAAGACATGATTAAAT
>CAYGWI010000037.1:0-6600 GCA_964353715.1 uncultured Dehalococcoidales bacterium
CCTTCAGCATTTATGACACATTCGTAATTGAGGAGAGATTCGGCTTCAACAGGACTACCCCGCGCACATTTGTGCTGGACATGATTAAGGACCTGGGCCTGACGGCACTGGTCGGCGGTGCCCTGCTGAGCGGCGTTCTGGCCCTATTTCAGTATGTGGGCTACCACGCCTGGATCTACTGCTGGATGGGCTTCGTCGCATTTTCTCTGATTTTGCAGTACGTAGCTCCGACGTGGATCATGCCGCTGTTCAACAAGTTCAGCCCCCTGCAGCCGGGGGAGCTGAAAGAGGCCATCCTCAACTATGCCCGCTCGGTGGATTTCCCCGTCAAGAACGTTTTCGTGATGGACGGCTCCAAGCGCTCCAGCAAGTCAAATGCCTTTTTCACCGGCTTCGGCCGCAACAAGCGAATTGCCCTGTTCGACACCCTGATTGAGAAGCATACAGTGCCCGAACTGATAGCAGTGCTGGCCCACGAAATCGGTCACCACAAGAAGAGGCACATACTGCAGGGGACAATAATCGGTATTGTTCACGCCGGCCTACTCTTCTTTCTGTTATCCATTTTCCTGGGAAGCCCCGGGCTCTATGAAGCATTCTACATGGAACAGCCATCCATCTACAGCGGCCTGCTGTTTTTCGGCTTGCTCTATACTCCACTGGAAATGGTGCTCTCGGTGGCGATGCACATGCTGTCACGGAAGAATGAGTATGAGGCCGATCGCTTCGCAGCCGAGACTACCCGGCATCCGCAGGAGCTGACGGAGGCGCTGAAGAAACTCCATACAGGTAATCTCTCAAATCTGACGCCCCATCCTTTCTACGTCTTTCTCAACTATTCTCATCCGCCCCTGCTCGAGCGCGTGCGGGCGGTTAGGGGTTAGGGGTTTGATGGTTGGATGGTTGATGGTTAGTTGGTTGGATGGTCGATGGTTGGTTGGTTAATTGGCTGATGGACTAGAGACTAGGGACTAGAGACTAGAGATTTGGCTGGGCACGAGGGCAAGGCCTCGCACTACAGAGATTGCCACGCTCCGTTCGCAATGACATGGAGTGTGTCTTTACGAGGAGCCTCGCACTACATTGATGCTGCTATCGCAAACTTGACGAATTACTTATTGATACTTAAAATATCAAGGTATCAATAATAATTAAGGGGGAGCATACTAATGAGGGAGAAGCTTACTCGACGGATTATCGAACTGCACCGCCAGATGAATCGGGCAATCAGGGAAAGTACCCCCGACTCCTGGGTGAAATTGAACTTGACCATCGCTCAACTCAAAAGCCTGTTCTACATCTCCCGGCATGGAAAGGTGAACTCCAGCGGCCTGGCATCGGGAATTCGGGTCACCCCGGCCAATGTCACGGGGATTGTGGACCGACTGGTTGAGCAGGGCTTGCTGATACGTACCGCTGATGCGGATGACCGGCGTGTGTCCTGGCTAACGGTGACCGATAAGGGAAAGACGCTCATCAATGACCTGAGGGAAGGGAGAGCGCAGGAGATGCGCAGGATCCTGGATGAGTTGACCGAAGCAGAGCTGGCAGCGGTTGCGCACGGCTTCGAGTTGGTGGCCGAGGCCGCTGAAGCCAGCGAGGGAAAGGAGCCGTTTGCGAATGACTGAAGCAATTGTTGTTGAGAACCTGGTCAAGACTTACCCCAGGGTACGAGCTGTCGACGGAATCTCGTTCACCATACCGGAGAGAGAGATCTTCGGGCTACTGGGACCCAACGGGGCCGGCAAAACGACAACCATACGGATACTGTTGACCCTGATAAAGCCGACCTCGGGAAATGTGAGCGTGTTCGGCGTAGATGCGCTGGCCTACCCGGACAAGGTGCGGGAAATGGCCGGCTACGTGCCCCAGGATGTGTCAGTAGATGGGGAAATCACAGGTTACGAGAACATCCTGATCTACGCCAAGCTATACGGTATGCCAGGCGACCAGAGGAAACAACGTATCAAAGAGGTACTGGAGTATCTGGACCTCCAGGACAGGGCCAACAGCATGGTCAATACCTTCTCGGGCGGCATGATGAGACGGCTGGAACTGGCACAGTCATTAATCAACAGACCGAGGATGCTGTTTCTGGATGAGCCAAGCATCGGTCTTGACCCAAACGCCAGAAACGCCATATGGGAACTGGTGAGGAAGTTGAGAGACGAGTTCGGCGCAACTATCCTCCTCACTACCCATGATATGGTCGAGGCAGACACCCTGTGCGACCGGATAGGGATAATGGACAGAGGCAAGCTGGCAGTAATCGGCAAACCATCCGAGCTAAAGTCGGCTGTGGGGGGAGACATACTGAGCGTTAGCTCTCAGGCCCCTAACCTGGCGGCGGTTGTCCAGGAGCTTGGCTACTCAACTATAGGCGAGTCATCGAACGGCACTGTCGAGCTGCTGGTGGCAAACGGCGAAGTCATCATTCCACGTCTTCTGGAAAACCTCAGAGCCAAAGGGGTGGAGATCGTCTCGGTGTCTCTGAAAAAGCCTACCCTTGATGACGTCTTTCTGAAGCATACCGGCGCTCGCATAGGTGAGGGCGGGAGCTGGACGCAGGCACGGCTGACCAGAAGAACATTCAGGAGGCTGACAAGATGAATCTGAAACGGTATCTGTCAAGTGCACTGGTAATCACTGAGCTTGAGCTAAGGAAAATCAGGCACGACCAGTCACAGATCTGGCTGAGAGTAGTCCAACCAGCCTTATGGCTCACGGTATTCGGTGTTACCTTCAGCAGGATGAGAGCTATACCGACCGGAGATTTCACATACCTGCAGTTCATGACGCCGGGTATACTTGCCCAATCAGTTATCTTCGTGGCTATTTTCTATGGAATCGTCGTTGTCTGGGAGCGCGACCTGGGGCTGCTTAATAAGCTCCTCTCAACCCCGGCACCAGCGTCAGCCATTGTCATGGGCAAGTCTCTGGCGGCCGGAGTGAGGGGGCTATTTCAAGCGGTGGCCATCGTGATTCTGGCTCTCATTATGAAGATTGACCTTATTCTTACTCCTCTCAGCATACTTGGGGTGTTCGGCATAATAATCCTGTGCGGCATGTGTTTTTCTAGCATGAGCATAGCTCTTGCCTCAGTTCTCCGTAACAGGGAAAGGATGATGGGCATCGGGCAAGCTATCATGATGCCTCTGTTCTTCGCCAGTAACGCCATCTATCCCATCTCCATCATGCCTGACTGGCTGAAGGTCATTGCCAGAGGCAACCCACTCAGCTACATTGTGGACGCCACAAGGGCGCTGCTGGTCACGGGCGATTTCTCTTCTATCGGCATAGATGTGCTGGTGATTTGTGTAACCACAACTATACTGGTTGTCCTGGCGAGCGTGGCGTTCAAGAGGATACTACAGTAGTAGACCAGGATGAAGCCAAAAGGGGTCGGCACGGCAGTCTCAATGGGATGCCAGACCAGATTCAGGGAGCTTTGACCTGGTATCTGGCTTTGCCTTCTTCGTAGAGGTCGCCTCCGTGGATGTCGTTTATGACCGTGACGGGGAAGTCCTCCACCTCCAGGCGCCGTAAGGCTTCGGCACCAAGCTCTTCGTAGGCCACCAGCTCTGCTTTCTTGATGCTCTTAGAGATTATGGCGCCGGCACCACCGATTGCCCCCAGGTAGACCGCCCTGTGCTTGACCATGGCATCTTTCACCGCTTTGGAGCGCAGGCCCTTGCCAATCATCCCTTTGAGTCCTTCGGCGATCAGGCGGGGGGCATAGGCATCCATCCTGCCGCTGGTAGTGGGACCGGCTGAGCCGATTACTTTACCCGGCCGGGCCGGGCTGGGCCCCATGTAGTACACGGCCGCCCCCTTGATATCGAAAGGCAGAGGCTTGCCCTGGTCGAGACCCTCGACCATCTTCTTGTGAGCGGCGTCGCGGGCAGCGTAGATGACGCCGGTGAGCAGGAGATTGTCCCCGGCCTTGAGACCCTTCAAGATTTCGTCGTTTAGCGGAAGCGTGATTTTCTTTGCCATGGCTTTCACCTCTTTTAGTAGTTGATAGTTGGTGGTTGTTAGTTGATAGTAACCCCCCTACCTCAGAGTGCCCAGGTAGCTTACGGTAAGCTGCTTTTCTTTCACCTCGGCCGTGGTGTAATCGGGAAGGAGCATCGGGGCCACTCTATCGGTCTTGATCCCGGCCTCCTTGAGCTCTTTATGATACGCCTTTACGTGCTTCAAGGTCAGCTCTCCGTCTTTGGCCTTCTCCCTGGCGAATATAGCAGCGTTTCTACCGGCAATCCTGCCGAACACCACAATATCCATGAGTGAATTGCCCATCAGCCTGTTTTCTCCATGCAGTCCGCCGGTCACTTCCCCGGCAACATAAAGCCCGGGCAGGACTGTCTCGCATTCGGCGTTATCCTTGAGCCCTCCATTCTGATAATGGAGCGTGGGATAGACCAGCATGGGCGCTTTCGATATATCAATTCCCAGGCGGTCATAGACCTTCCATTTCCCGACAAAAGCAGTCCTCACCCTGCCATCACCGTGGAGGATATCGAGCATGGGGGAATCGAGCCAGACCCCTACCTTGCCGGTAGGAGTGTGAACACCGTTGCCGGCCAGGCATTCCTTGATAAAGCGGGCCGATTCCACGTCCCGGGGCTCGCGCTCATTGACGAATTTCTCGCCGTGGACGTTCAAAACGTCCGCCCCCTCGGAGCGGAACCTCTCGGTAATGAGCCACCCTTCTATCTGCTCGGGGAAGACAACCCCCGTGGGATGATATTGAACGGTGTGCAGGAAGGACAGAGGCACACCCGCCCTGTAGCCCAGGACAATGCCGTCGGCGGTGGCCCCGTAATGATTGGTGGTCATGAAACCCTGGACGTGGAGCCTGCCGGAACCGCCGGTGGCTAGAATCACCGCCTTAGCTCTGGCGACAAGATACTCCTCTGTCTCCATGTTATAGAGCACTGCTCCGGCGCACTGACCGTGCTCAGTGAGGATAAGCTCCACCGCCGGGGAAAACTCCAGGACTTTGATGTTGGGCCGGTTACGGGCTTCGTCGCGCACGGTGCGCATGATTTCCATGCCACTGAGGTCGGCGCAGTAGTGCATCCTCTTGCGGCAGGTCCCTCCACCGTGCATGGCCCCCAGCCGGCCATCGGGAAACTTGGAGAACAGGACCCCCAGGCCCTCCAGCCACTGAAGGGCGTCGGGAGCCTGCTTGACAAAAGCGGCCACAATGTCCGGGTCGTTTTTGAAATGCCCGCCCCCAAGCACATCCAGGTAGTGATAGTACGGAGAATCCTTCTCTCTCTTTGAGGCAGCCTGGATCCCGCCTTCAGCCATCATGGTATTGGAGTCGCCGTGCCGGAGCTTGGTGGCCATAAGGACCCGGGCGCCGTTTTCCCCGGCGATGAGAGCAGCGACGGTAGCAGCTCCACCGCCACCGATAACCAGGACATCCGTCTCATAATCCACCCTGGACAGGTCTACCTTGTTGGGGTCAACCCTGCTCTTAGCTTCCAGCAGATCGACGAACTCGTGGGCTATCCTGTAACCCTTGCTGGGGCCGACCTTTATCTCTCTCCTTCCTTCCTCCTTGTAGTCAGGGTGATACTTCAACATGTCCTGTCTTTCCTGCAGGGACATGAAGGGAAACTCTTCCCCTTTCTTTCTTTTCTCCACGCGGGCAGGCCTGGTCTGTTCCACCTTCCTGATATAGGGCTCGAAGAAATCAGGATATCCTAAGTAACTCATCTCGCCTCCTACAGGTATCTTGTGTCCTTCGGTTTCCAATCCTCCCCGGCCGCCATCGGCTCTACCTCCCGTTCCTGATACACCTTCTTCAGCTCATCCTCTTTGGCCTGCTTCAACTCGTCCAGAAACCGGTCATACTTCCCTGCGTTGACCGCTTTTACCATCTCGGCCAAATGTTCGGCCCAGGGGACAATTCGGGCCCCATAAATTCTTCGCGCCAGCTGGAACATGTGATACTGGGCCAGTTCTCCAAAGCAGCGACTGGTGCACAGGCCGCATTGAATGCAGTCGAAGCTAAGTTGAGCTGCCTGGGTGATATTCCCCTGCTTCAAAGCGGAGATGGCGTCCATCACCTCTATGCCCTGCGGGCAAGCTTTTGTGCAGGAATTGCAGGCCACACAGCGAAACAGCTCAGGATATAGCTTGAAAACCTCTTCAGGGGCAGCGGTGAGTCCGGCGAAGTCGTACAGGGCCCGATTGGCAGGGAAGAAGGGGATCTGGGCTATGTACATATCCGGCTCGACCGTCTTCTGACAGGCCAGCGCCACTTGTAGTTTGTAATCACCCGGCTTACGATAAAACGTGCCGCAGGCGCCGCAGGTGCCTCCACGACATCCACAACCCCGGATGAGTATGTAGCCGGCATATTCCATGGCCTTCATAATGGTAAGGCCTTCAGGGACTTCATAGCGCTTGCCCATGATGTATATGGGAATCAGCTTAGCCGCTACTTGTCTTTTCTCCTTGACCGCTGTTTGTGCTGGTTTTTTCGTTCCGGGTTTGACTGCTGTTGGTGCTGGTTTCTTCTTTGTCGTTTTAGCACTCATTGTTAACCCCCAGTCGGTCGAGAATTCGTAATCGTTCAGTAAGCCC
>CAYGWI010000038.1:0-6580 GCA_964353715.1 uncultured Dehalococcoidales bacterium
TCGGCTGTGGTGCCTGTATCGATCGGTGCTGGATGGAAGCCTTGAAAATGGATGGTGATTTGGTGGTGCGCGATCTCAATCGGTGCATCGGCTGCGGCATCTGCCGTTATGTCTGCCCATCAGATGCCATGAAACTGGTGGCCCGAGAAGCAAGCCCCGCGATAAGCTGACGCAGCTCGAACCACGGAAGTTAGAATTGGGGTCAACTCTATTTTTCTTCCTACACTCTACCCACCCGGACTGCTTAGGCTGACTTTCCTGATCTCGTAGTGACGGGTCGCAGAGAAAAATAGAGTTGACCCCATTGAAAAGGCCTTGAGGCAAGCCTGCAGGGGCTAGACAACATCGGAGATAGATGCTACCTTATTTACAGTCTAGAACAGGAGGTGGGAGAATGACTTATAAGAAATACGATATGTTGACCGTACTGGTGTGGGTGATTCTGGGTGCTGCGTTGGTAATCCTCGGCTTTTTTCTGCAGAGGCCTGACTTCGGGGAAAGAGTCTGGTGGGTGGTAATGGGCGTGGGAATAGCCCTGGTGGTCGTAGGAATTGTCAGTATCGTGTTCAGCATGAGACAAGATGTCGAATTAGATTGTCCTCATTGTGGTGGGAAAGTAATGCCACGGGTGAAATCAAGCACTAGCCACCTTTACCTTGCGACGGAGGAAGAGGAAGAAGAGGAAGAAGAAGAGGAGGAAGGGACAAAAGGCCCGGAGAGTTGAGTGGCTGGGCCGCATATGACTGGCCCTGCTTGGTTGCGTTATGGCGTGAAGGATCGCCTGGGCAATTTGAACCGCCTATGAAGATATCTCTTGGAATTCGGGAACCACGGGATATGAAACCCACTCCCTCCTTCAATGGAAAGGCTCGAGTCCGGCTTATGGACTAGATTCATGGTAAGCAGACTGCAAAAGAATGGCCCTGGTCTCGTTATAATAATCAGATGGGGCCGGCACCGGAGAGAAGCAAATTGAAATGAAAAAGGTAGCCGTTATTCTGGCGATTATGGTGACTCTTCTGGCGCTGGGCACGGGTGCTGCTTACGCTGCACAGGGTAGCTTGCCCGGTGAAGCGCTCTATCCGGTCAAACTGGGTACTGAGCAAGTGATGATGCTGTTGCCGCGAGACGAGGTTGTCAAGGCAGAACGAGCCCTCAGCTTCACTGAGCGGCGAATGAGGGAGATTGAAGCCCTGGTTGCAGAAGGACGTGTGCAGGATCTGGGGTTGGCTGTGGAGAGATATGGTGACGTGTTAAATTTGGCACTGGCCAGAATAGAGCGGGCACGCAAGGGGGGACTGGCTACACAAAATATGACGGCGCGGGTGGCCGAGGCGACGGCACGACATCTCTCTGTTCTGGATACAGTCTACGACATGGTGTCGGACGCAGCAAAGGTGGCCATAGCCCATGCAAGAGAGATGGCGGAGAAGGGTCGGCAAAATGCCCTGGCGGCTCTGGCCAGGGAAAACACTGTCCAGGCGGCCGGGATGAACCTGGCTGCCATGGAAGGAAGGTTGAACAGAGTCAGGGCAAAGGTGCAGGTTGGGTTCGGAACTGGAGAGGCAGCCCAGATTGCGCTGCAGCAGTTTGAGGATATGGCAAGATTCGGCCAGGAGATCTGCCAAATTGCCGAGGAGACAGGATTAAACATAACCGAGGTGGCAGAGATTGTGACCTTGGCGACCTCCATACATCTGCAGGTGTTGTCGGAACTCTATGAAGAGGTGCCTGAGGAGGCAAAAGAGGCCGTTGAACGGGCGATGGAAGAGTCATTCCGTGGTTATGAAAGGATAGCGATGGTATTAATGGGCAGTGGCGTTGGGGAGGCTCAGCTCCCGGTCATACCCGAAGGGATACGGCAGCGGATGGAAGATATCCTCGGCTGGACAAATGCCCCTAAGATACGTATGCCCACCGGAGGATCCCCGGGACAGGGCTGCCCCAGCTGCAGACATTAACAGAATGCACGATCATCATGAAAGGAAAGTCAGAGGAAGGAATCTCAAAGAGGCCTTCTGGGATTGACACGTGCAGTCTTTGCCTGGCGAAGCCAAAGTACTCGCTCAGAATGACACAAGGCCAGGAATAGCCATCACATCGGTGTAAGCGGTCCGTTCTCAGGTCGAATTGGCAAGAAAGTCTTGCAAACGGCAGAAAGGTAATCTTTGCGGGCAGGTCAGTAGGCAGAGGCGAGATGACGCCAGCGGTCGGGGTTTACCCGAGCTTTCATAGATGGGACCGAGTGAGCGATCATCCATAGCATGTATTCGACGATTTCAAACTTGATTGTGCATTCTCTGGTGTGGCATAGTCATCTTCAGACTCTTTGTGGACAACTCTCGGATGACAGCATCAAACTGCGTTCCAGTACACCGCAACATGATAGAAGCTGGTCGCCACGATTCTGGAAGAAGTAAGATATTACAAGGAAAGCAGAACATGAAGGTAACACGCAGGCGAGGCAAGCGCCATTTCCCTGCAAGACTCGGCATCTTGTTGATTGCCGTAGCCCTAACATCAGGGATGACGGGGTGTGGGTCTGCTCCTGACTTAGAAATACGGAACTGGCATGATCTGCATGCCGTCACAGATAATTTGGGTGGTCATTACCTTCTTATGAACGACCTCGATTCCACCACGGCTGGTTATGCGGAGCTCGCGAGCACAGCAGCAAATCAGGGAAAGGGCTGGCAGCCAATTGGGACTTCCGAAGAACCGTTTACGGGGAATTTCGACGGTCAGAGTTATCAGATAAGCGACATGTTCATTGACCGCCCTGACGAGAGCCCGGTAGGGCTTTTCGGCTCTGTCGATGCGGGAGGGGTCATCCAGAATGTCAGGGTTGTGAATGCTGACGTGACAGGCGAGTGGGCCGTTGGCGGCCTGGTGGGAGAAAACTGGGGTGATGTATACAATTCGTGTTCGGACGGTGCTGTGAATGGCACTGACTGTATTGGTGGCTTGGTGGGAGGTAATGCGGGCGATGTGAGCAGTTCCTATTCCGCTGCTAACGTGACTGGCCACTGGGATATTGGGGGTTTGGTAGGATGTAGTGACTCGTATGGCACGGTGAGCAAGTCTTATTCGGTCGGCAGCGTGATTGGGGAGTGGGCTGTCGGTGGTCTGATGGGAGGCAATGTGGGAGGCATTGTGGATAAATCCTATTCCACAGGCAACGTGACCGGAGAGGACTACGTCGGTGGTCTGGCGGGAGATAATCAAGGCACTGTGAGCAACTCCTATTCTAATAGCAGCGTGACCGGTGAATGGTATGTTGGCGGCCTGGTGGGAGACAATGATTCCTCGGGCATTGTTGGCAATTCATATGCGAGCGGTAGTGTAGCTGGTTACTCGTTTATTGGCGGCCTGGTCGGATCGAACTGGGGCACCGTGAGCAATTCCTTCTGGGATGTCGACAGCTCCGGAGTGAACGAGAGTGACGGGGGAACAGGCCAGACCACGGCGGAAATGAACGACATTGCCACATTCTCAGGGGAAGGTTGGAACATAATCGCAGTCGCTCCCGGCAGGACCGATCTTGCCTATATCTGGAATATCGTTACCGGGCAGACTCGTCCCTTCCTCAGTTGGCAGCCAGCGTCCTAAGCCACTGGAATCCTAAGACTATTCGGTCGGCGTCTTGTAACAACTTGCCTCTTTCTTCGTTATGTATGTCAGAGGTAACGGCCACGAAACTAAATTAAGGAGGATCATTTTGAAGAGAATTCTTGGAATGTTAGGATTGGCCCTGTTATTGGCTGCCCTTCTGACCGTGTTCGTTACTGGCAGTCTTCTGGCAGCAGGTGACAACGCTGAGACTGCCCAGAATCACTATAACTACGAGGAGTGTCCCTGTGATGCGCCATATGGTGATTGTATCCCCAATCTATGGGGCGAACCCGGCCCACATGGACAGGGATAACGCTGCCTAGGCAAACCAAAAGGCTAGAACGATCAAGAATAAAGGTAGCAACGTCAGACACAGTCGGGACATAGTGGGTGATTGACACAAAGGCCGTTACCCTAGCGGCAAAGATCCCACATATTGTCCGAATAGACAGCAAGAGGAGGTCTCGTGGCCTCCTCTTGCTGTTCATTTTCAAGCCTGGCAAGGACCAGTTTCCGCTCCTCAACCTGCGGAACAGAGCCCAATCCAGAGCTGAGATGGTTGAATGTTCTTTATGGCATGACCTCAGTGGATGCTAGGGCCTGCGTAGGAGCTCTCAGGTTTGCTTCAATTTTGCGCCAGCAAAAAGCTACCCAACGATCTAACGGTTTGTTCACTCTAGCTCAACAAAACCCAATAATGTGTATTTGATGGTTCCAAACTTGATTGTGTTCTCTCTGGCATGGCATATTTAGCTGCAGACTCTCAATGGACAGCTGTCGGATAACAGACTCTCTGTAACATTTAGGCAATCTATTCGTTAAAAGGGGTACACGAGTGAACCGCAATCGTTCTGAGGAACCAACATCAGATGAAGCTACGTTGGTTCAAAGAGCCGTTGGTCATAATCCTGAGGCTTTCGGGAGGCTGTATGACATCCATGTCGACAGGGTATATAGACACATCTATTACCGGGTGAGTAATGCACACGATGCCGAGGATCTGACTCAGCAGGTCTTCCTCAAGGCCTGGCAGGCGATCCACCGATACAAAAGAGAGGCAAGTCCGTTTATTGCCTGGCTGATGACCATCAGCCACAACTTGGTGGTAGATTTTTACCGAACCAAAAAAGACAGGGCATATCTTGAGGCTGAAGTTCTGGCCAGTGATCCAGCATCAAGCCCAGAGCACACAACTGAAGCCAGCTTCGAGCAACAGCGTTTGCGGAGAGCGATCTTACAGCTAGGTGCAGACGAGCAACAGGTGGTCATCCTGCGTTTTATGGAGGGTTTCGAGTTCAGCGAGATAGCCTCTCTCATTGACAAGAAGGAAGGAAATGTGAGAGTCATCCTGCACCGGGCACTGATCAAACTCCGCAGTATCCTTGAAAAGGAAAAGAAAGGGAGTTGACCAGGTTTGAAGACGTACTTGTCCGTTCCGGGCAGGTACTCCTGCAATTCGGGAACCACGGGATGTGAAGCCTTTCGTCGTTCTTGCGGCTACGGCCCAAGTTTGTATTATGGAGCAGGTTTGACGGCGGGGGCTGTAACAAAATGGCCGTCCCTACGTTATAACACACAGATAAAGCCAATCTTGGACGCAAGGAGGTTGAAATGAAAAGGGTAGCCGTCATTCTGGTAATTGTCTTGACCCTTTCTGCATTGGGAAGCACTGCCTACGCCGCGCAGGATAGTCTGCCCGGCGACGCTCTCTACCCGGTCAAACTGGGTGTCGAAAGGATGGCAATGATGTTCAGGGGAGGCGATGCTGTTAGGGCCGAACGAGCCTTGAACTTCGCCGACAAACGGGTGAGGGAGATGCAGATCCTGATTGAGAGGGAACGCCTGGGGGACTTGGGAGTCACGGCGGACAAGTATTGCTGCGCGATGAACATGTCGCTGGTCAGGATGGAGGCGGAATTTGGCAGGAGGGGGCCGCATGCAGGGGACATAGCAGAACTCATGATCGGGGCTACGGCGCAACACCTCTCTACGTTGAACGGACTTCATGACATAGTCCCAGACGAGGCCAAACCGGCCATAGAGAGGGCCATGGTGGAGGCACAAAACTGCTATCAAAGGGCAATCCAGGTGCAACAGCAGATGGGGCCTTAGATTTCCGGACTCGCAAGCATACCAGCAACGATACAGGAGCGAATGGAGCAATGGATACAAGAAAGTGCGAAAGTGGGACTTGTCCGATTGGGGGCAATAATGGCTCCTACTCGGACACCGTGAAAAAGGAGAGCAAACAGAGTTGAAAAAGTTCGAAGACATTCTCGTCCAGTGTATTGAGGATATCAAGGCGGGCAGGTCCAGCATTGAGGACTGCCTGGACAGGTATTCGTCTGTGCGTCAGCAATTGGAGCCGCTGCTGAGAATTGCCCTTGAAATTCGAGAGCCGCCGGATATCAAACCCTCTCCTGCCTTCAAGTTGAGGGCTCGGGTCAGGCTTATGGACCAGATTCACGGCAGGCAAGTTGCAGGAAAAGAGCCATGGCTTCGTCACGAAGGTTGGATAACACGAGTAGCCTATATGAAGAGGTTTAGCACAAGCATGGCAGGTGTTATTCTGGCAGTTGTACTGGCTGTCTCCGCCTTGGGGGTGGGCACGGCTTACGCCTCACAGGCCAGCCTGCCCGGGGATGCCCTCTACCCGCTGAAACTTGCCACTGAGCAGGCAGGAATAGTGCTGTCGCTGGACGGTGCTGCCAGGGTGGAACGGGCCCTCAGCTTCGCCAATAAACGAATGAGAGAGATAGAAGCGTTGGCTCAAAAAGGGCGTTCACAGGACCTGGAACTGGCTGTGGAGCAATATGGTTATGCCCTGAATATGACACTGAGCATGATTGAGCAGGCAGCCGATAGAGGACTGGCTACGGAGAATGTAACGGCACTGGTGGCTGAGGCTACTGCAAGGCATCTTTCGGTACTCGACGAGGTCTGGGATACGGTGCCCGAGGAGGCACAG
>CAYGWI010000039.1:0-6435 GCA_964353715.1 uncultured Dehalococcoidales bacterium
TGACCGCTGGGATCGCCAATTCTGGCTGTCCAATCGCCGACTATAAGAGTGACTTTGTGTCCCAGCTCCTGAAATTGTCGCAGCTTCCTCAGGCCTACTACATGCCCGAGGTGGATATCAGGAGCACTGGGATCAAAGCCCTGCTTCAGGTTCAGAATTCTCCCTGAATTGAGCAGCCTTAATAGTTCTGCCTCTGTTATGATCTCAGCCACTCCTCGTCTTAACAGGGTGGCGAACCTTGTATCGGTCATTTCAAGTCCTTGACTAGCAGTGCCTCTACTTTTCGAACATCCTCTTCGATTTGTGTCTTCAGCTCTTCGGAGGAGGGAAAACGTTTTTCATCCCTTAATTTTTGCACAAATTCTACTCTTATCTCTTTGCCATATAAATCACCTTCATAGTTTAACAAGTGAGTTTCGACCAATTCCTTGCTCCCCCCAAAAGTAGGGCGGGTGCCAATATTGGTTGCTGAAGGAAACTGCTTGCCATCTGCCTTGGTGATCGTAGCATAGATGCCACTGTTTGGTAATGCTTGTTGTGGCTTTATATTCAGATTGGCGGTGGGAAACCCCAGAACCCGTCCGCGTTTTTCGGATGTGATGACCTTGCCCGTGAGATAGAAATGGCGTCCCATTAGTTTTTCTACTCTTTTCATGTCGCCTTGAATTAATGCTTGACGGATGAGAGTGCTGCTCACTATCTCGCCATTGATCGTATAGGGAGGGATGACTTCCACAGTGAACTTCATTTCACCTCCCAGAGTGCGGAGCAGGTCGATATTGCCTTCGCCGGCTCGTCCTAAAGCGAAGTCGGGCCCCACCATGATGCCGCGCATTCTGAGATATTTCTTAAGCAGGGACATAAAGTCGCGGGCACTGAGCCGGGCTAACTGGGAAGTAAATGTCAACACTGCAACTATGTTCAGGCCTAGCTGGTGAAAAGTCGCAACCCTATCGTCAAGACTGCTGAGCCATGGCAATTGATCATCAGGGTGCAACACCGATTGGGGATGGGGATTGAAGGTAACTACTCCGGTAAGCAGATTTCTCTGTCCTGCTCGCTGCTGCAGTCTTTTTAGCAGGTAGCGATGCCCGGCATGGACACCGTCAAACACGCCTATGGTAAGGAGTGTTTCCCCTTGAGTAGTTATGTTGGCTAGCTCTTGCTCGATTTGCATGGTCCTAGGGTTTGCCATTCGCGCTTTGAGTAGCTAGTTGTCTATTCCTAGCTTGGGCTACCGGTAGCAATTGAGACATTAAAAGGCGAAAGCTATCAAAGTTGAGTGATTGAGGACCATCGGCGAGCGCCATGTCGGGATTAGGATGTACTTCTATGAGAAGTCCGTCTGCCCCGGCAGCTATTGCTGCTAATGCCAGGGGCGGTACCAGGTACCATTTGCCTGTAGCATGGCTGGGATCGGCGATGATGGGTAGATGGCTGACCTTCTCGATAATTGGTATTGAGCTAATGTCCATAGTATTACGGGTGTGGGTCTCAAAGGTTCTGATACCTCGTTCGCAAAGAATGACCTGTTCGTTGTCCTGAGCCAGAACATATTCGGCGGCCAGCAGCCATTCTTGTATAGTAGAAGACAAACCGCGTTTGAGCAGCACTGGCTTCTTCGTTTTGCCCACCTCATCGAGCAGGATGAAGTTCTGCATGTTTCTGGCGCCAATCTGAAGTATATCCGCATATCTGGCTACCAAATCAACCTGGTCCGGCGACATGACTTCGGTAATCACCGGCATTTTGCTTTCCTTTCCCACTGCGGCCAGTATCTTCAGTCCCGTTTCCCCTAGTCCTCGAAAGTCGTAGGGCGAGGTACGTGGCTTAAAAGCACCGCCGCGCAGCACGGTGGCACCAGCGGCTTTGACGGCCTGAGCAGTGGCTAGAAGCTGTTCCTCGCTTTCTATGGCGCAGGGACCAGCCATGACGATTATGCCACTGCCACCAATGGGCACTCCTTTCACCTCGACTACCGTATCGAGTGGATGAAACTCCCGGCTGGCAAGTTTGTATGGCTTGCTCACTAGTAGAACCTGTTCTACTCCGGGGAGCAACTCCAATGCGTCACGAAGCTCCGTGAATACTTTGCCCAATACGCCGATAACAGTATGGTCGACCCCTTCCGAGATGTGTGCCGTTAGGCCGAAATCCTCGATTCGTTTTGTGACTTTGCTGATTTCTTCAGGTCTGGAGTTAGTTTTCATGACTATGATCATGTTTTGCCTCCAATTGCGGGCGATGGTTTGTCCTTCAACTTCTTCGCCTCTCCCAAATAGACATGTGTAATCTCATTGCATCGCTTGCCGGTGTTTACAAGCATGAGAACTCTAAGACAGCGGGGTAACGCACCGGGGACGTTCATTTCGTGTCCGCAGATCAAAGCGAGGTTGGATGGCCAGCCCAGTTCTCTGGTCGCAGCAGCAGGAAACTCGGCATCTAAGTCTGGCGTCGTGGTGAAGAGAATGGCGGCGATATCTTCGGTTTCAATGTTGTTAGCCTTGACCATTTTCGAAAGCAGCTTCTTGGTGGCTGCTACGATGCTTCTTCTACTGTTTGCTGAAACCGCGATAGCCCCTCTGATGCCACGGCACTGCAATTTAGCACCTCTCCTCTGAGATTTAAGCTAATAGCCTATCTTAATTCTCATACTTCGTCAAGGAAACTCGCTTTGATGGCAGGATGAACTGCATGACTACGTTCCGTGAGCGAAGAAACTGCTCTTCTGCTGAGGCTGGCTCAGACAGTTGTCAAGGATTGATCTTAGTGATACCACTGGCTGCTGCTTGTTTGTCTAACACCATGCTGTGGTGATAACATGGACGTGGACATTTCTTCACTGCTGTTGGTAACATCCGTGTTCTGTTGATATGGAGAGAGAGGAATTTGAAGGCCTGGTGGCGAGAGCAGTCGAGAGTTTGCCGCCGGAATTTCAGCACGAACTGGAGAATGTTGCTATCGTCGTGGAAGAGTGGCCAACAGCGGCACAACTGAGAGGGGCTAAGACAAAGACCCGCGGGCAACTCCTTGGCCTTTATCAGGGTGTGCCTCGAACCAGGCGAGGGCGAGGGTATGGATTAGTCTTGCCTGATAAGATAAGCATCTTTCAAAGGCCGCTAGAGGCGCAATGCCGGTTTGGCTACGAAATTGAGGCAAAGGTGGGCGAAGTTGTGCGCCACGAAATAGCTCATCACCTTGGCCTCGACGAAGAGACTTTACGGAGGATAGAGAGTGAAAAAGATAGGAAGAAGTAGGGGACAGGTATTCCAGTGGCTCAATATTGTGGTTGCGTCGATTCTGCCGACCCCGAGCAAGAGTCTTCTGAGCCGTGCCAGTGAAGACGAATATTACCAACACATCGGCTGAGGCTACAGCTATGATAGATGGTCTTGAAGGTTCAGAGAAGGTTGCAGGGAGAGTTTTCAGGAGATACTTTCCACTGATTCTTATGCTGTGGATTCTCTTTGTGTTATATCCCAATCCTCTAAATCTGATCATTAGTATCCAAAGAATAATCAACTTCAATACTGACCCTGCTGCTGTTGAGTCATTGCTGAGTGATCTTCCCTCCGATCCTGCAGACATCGAGAAAGCAGTCCTGGCTAGAATACCCTATCGGCATGATTGGGAGCTTTACGGCATGCCTTGGTATTGTCCCACGGTTGAACAAGTGCTGGAGAAAGGAGAAGGGGACTGCAAAGCTAGAGCTCTGGTTCTTGCTTCTGTTTTGCAGGCCAAGAACATTACCTACCAGGTTCGCTCGTCTCCCATGCATATTTGGGCAGACTACGAGGGCAAGAATGAGACGTCAATTGAGAATCCCCAGGTCGAGTACTATCAGTATGATCCCCAAACAGGTGAGAGGCGATTCCAGATGCCTCACATCAGGTTGAGCGAGGCGATGGACTACCTCCGGGATGCTTTTTGGGACCCCATGCCCGATGGCAGAAAGGTTCTTCTGATCTCGGGCTTATCAGCTTTGATAGTAGCCAGAGTGATTTTACGCAAGAAGCAGACTGTCCAGGTAGCAGCGGGTTAAGATGCTTTGAATTGGGTAATAGGGAGAGAACAAAAGCCCGGAGGGCTGCAGAGTTGTTCGGATTGTTTAACTCATTGCATTCTAGCGATGAGGATACCGGGCCCAGTCTCGGGTATCGTCGTCAGTGCCTGGTTCCGTAAAATAGCTAAGGGTTTTCCCCAAGGCGCTGGCGATTCGTTCCAGGTTGGCTAGATAAAGTCGTCTCTTGCCTAATTCGTAGTTGGATAAGGCTGCTTGCGTGCAGCCTAATCTGGTTGCCAGTTCTTGCTGGGTAATACCAAGTTCCTCCCTGGCCCGCTGAATCTTCATGCCAATACTAGGATGGGCCACGGTCGTATTTTATCACATAATGAGGTATCTGGTGAAGGAAATCTTGGACCGCATAACAGTTTGTTATAAATAGTATTGACAAGGCTGTCGTGCCCTCCTATACTTTCAATAACGAATTGTTATTGAAGGAGGAAATAAATGAAAGTCAACGAAGATGTCTGGAAATTCTATCAGCAGCACCTGGGTTACAGCGAGAAGGAAATGAAGAAATTCAGAGAGAATCCCAGAAACGAGGACGTCATTTCTAGGGCACAAGCATTGCTGAACAAGACGATTGTCTTGGAAGTGGTGGAATCACACGGATGTAACAGTCAGCATAAAGTGGGTGATAAGTTCTATTTTGATGGCGCTGGTAATCTGCTGACCAAGCTCTGTCCGAAAAGAATCTGTTTTGGTGCCCTGCATTCCATGCCGACGCTAATCTATGCGGCGCAGGAGTTGTTCTATGCCGGTGTGGATCCCAACGAGATGCGGTTTAAACGGATAGGCTGTGTTGATGTCGGCGTGGACTGCGGTGGCTGGGGGCACATTGTTATGGAAGTGCGGGTGGAGGAACGCAAGAGAAAATGAGTGACAAGTGTTTGACTAGTGTAGAAAAGTGAAGCCGCAAACATGAAGACACTTCAAAAGAATGAGTTGAAGGAAATCCTGATTAAGAATTGGATGACCCATGACGCCATGTGGTTTTATCACTGCTTGCAGGAGTGTGGCATTGAGAGGACGAACAACATAAACAAAGCTGTTGTGAGAGCCATGGGAACTATAGAGATCAGGAGAATTCAGAAGGCCGTGGGCATACAGAACGTGGCGACATTCGAAGATGTTAAGTCATTGCTGGAAGCCGCCTGGGATATAGTAAAAGGAGATTTCATGAAGTCCAGCTTGAGTCTGCCTGCAAAGAACATTCTCCGGGGTGATTTCGAGAAGTGTTTTGCCTATGAAGGTATAAGACAAATCGGTGCTATCGAGCAATACGAGTGTGGTATTTTTGAAAGAATCTATGGCTGGTTTGACGGCCTGGGAATGAAATACAGCGTCTCTCCCCAGGTGAAAGGTTGCATGATGCACACAGACGGCAAATGCTTCAGAGAGATCACGTTTGCTTTTGACAAGTAGCCAAACGGTGGTGGAAAGTCATTGGCCAGATACTTGTACGGAGGTTACTGAGATATGAATCCGAATGAGGTTAAGTTTGCAGCTGGGCAAAAAGAGAAGCTACTGCGCAATATATGGCTGCTACATGATGGCAGGTGGTTTGTGAAATCGGTGGAGCAATTTGGCTTCGATGCCGCCACCAAACTGAATCTGGCCGTAGTCAAGTCTATAGCCAGAACGGAGATGAAACAACTACTAGCTGAGACCGACTTTGGTGAAGTCAGGAATATGAAGGACCTGCAGGCATTGATGGAGATTGCTGCCCTTCTCTATTTCCCTGAAGAACACAGGTATGAATTTAGGATAGCGGATGACAATACGTTCGTGGGGCATGTGCTGGAATGCTATGTCTATAAGATGGTGAGTAGGGCGCGAACTGTAGCTATTCACCAGTGTGCGGCAATGCTGAGGTTCAATTCTTGGTGCCAGGCTATGGGGCTTGATGGAGAGGTAGCAAACGAGAAAGACACGAGTAACTGCAACGGAACATGTGAGATTACGTTCAAGATCAACTGGTGATAGCAGAATAGAGACGCAAGAAAGGAGGTTGAGAGTATGTCAGACCCAATAAAGATGACACAGGATGAGGGAGTAGCCAGACTAATTCTAAACCGTCCGGCAGTGTTTAATGCTTTCGATCATGATATGGTCGAGCATCTTGCACGCCATCTTGTTATGCTTGCCGTCGATGATAATGTACGGGGCGTGGTGATCTCGGGTGAGGGCAAAGGATTTTGTGTCGGCGGTGACATTAGATGGGTATCCGAGTTCTCACTTGGTCCTTCTGTTGCCTTTCACAAGTTGGCGGCGAGTTTCCATCAGGCAATACTAGAGATTCGTCGGATGACTAAGCCGGTCATAGCAGCCATTAACGGCATTGCAGCTGGCGGTGGATTCTCGCTGGCGCT
>CAYGWI010000040.1:0-6300 GCA_964353715.1 uncultured Dehalococcoidales bacterium
CCTGGAAAATCGTCCAGAGAGGGCTGGTAGGGACTTTCCAGGTAGTCAAGCCGTTCCGCCGCCTCCCTATTATTGCCAATGTCATGGTCGGTTGTTACTGCCCGCGGATAACCAAGGGAGGTGAATGGACCAAGACCACGCCGGTGAAAGCGCGGGATGCCCTGGAGTTCGTGGGCATCGCCGACCGAGCGCTTGAGCCTGCCTCCACCCTGTCTCATGGGGACCTGAAACGACTGGAGGTAGCCAGGGCCATTGCTACCGAACCGGAGCTCCTCATCCTCGATGAGCCCTTCGGGGGACTCAATCCGGCTGAAACAGAGCTTGTGGCCAAATCCATGAAAAGACTGCACAAAGGAGGTCGGTTCGGCAGGCTTCACAGCGAGGGACCGGCCATGCTGATAATCGAGCACAAGCTGAGTGAGCTCATGAAGATAGTTGACCGGGTGATTGTGCTGAATTATGGAGAAATCATCGCACAGGGTACTCCGCAGGAAGTTGTCAAGAACCCCATCGTGATTGAAGCCTATACCGGCAAGGAGGTGCTCATTGCTTGAAGTAAAAGATGTAGTTGTCCGCTATGATACAGCCACCATCCTCGATGGAGCCAGCCTGACGGTGGAAAAAGGCGAACTGGTGGGGCTGGTCGGTCCCAATGGAGCCGGCAAGACCACATTGCTCCGCGCTATCGCCGGTTTGATAAACTGGGACAGGGAAGTCCTCAGGGGCACCAGGAAATCCGATGTAATCTTTGAAGGCAGCATAGAATTTGAAGGGGAAAGGATTGACAAGCTATCGGCACCTGAAATTGCCAGGAGAGGTCTCCAGCTGTGCCCGCAAATGGGCCGGCCTTTCGTCGAGATGTCGGTGAGGGATAATCTCACGGCGGGAGCCTACCTGTGTAAAAGCAAAGAGGAAGTCGAGAACAGCCTGACCAGAGTTTATGAACTGTTTCCCAGACTGAAAGAAAGGGAAAAACAGATGTCCGGGACTTTATCCGGCGGGGAACGGCAGATGCTGGCTGTTGGCCGTTCGCTGATGCGCCGGCCTAAATTCATGTTAGTTGATGAGCCGTCCAGCGGGCTGGCACCGAAGATAAAGGATGACCTGTTCAAACGCGTGGAGGAGATCTACCATGAACTGGGAGTCACCATACTGCTGGCTGAGCAAGATATCAGCTTTGCCTTCGCCCTCTCCAAGAGGAACTATGTCATGTCGAGGGGACACATCATCGCCCAGGGAACAGCCCAGGAATTGCTCAAGGACGAGACTATCAGGAAGACATACCTGGGTCTGTGATAACCGCCCCGCCTTCTGTCTTTGTGAAGCTGACGAAGTCAGCCGAAGCAATCTCGGTGGCGGGGGATTGACCCCGCCTAAGCAATGACAAATGTCAAAGCTCAAATGTCAAATCAAGCTCAAAATCCAAACTACGAAAAGAAGTACGATCTCGAAGAACGAACTGCACAATTCGGGGAAGCAATTATTGAACTGGTAAAAACTTTCCCTCGTGACCCAGTCAATAGTCCACTCATCAGTCAAGTAGTAAGAGCAGGAACCAGTGTAGGAGCAAACTATGTGGAAGCGGATGGAGCAGAATCCAAGAGAGATTTCCAACATAAAATCTCTATCTGTAAAAAGGAGTCAAAGGAGACAAGGCATTGGCTCAGAATGATTGTCAAGGCAAATCCCGGTAGGCGAGATGATTGCCAAAAGTTATTAAGGGAAGCTCAAGAGCTTAGTTTGATATTCTCTTCGATTCTCCTCTCCAAGAAGAAGCAGCTTTGACATTCGGACATTTGATTTTGAATTGTCCTTTGGATTTTGACATTTGGGTTTATGGCGACTTTCCGAGGATTCTGGACAGGGTTGGCATATAGAGTTTGGTGCTTGGGCTTTACGATTCGGAGCTATTCTTGTCTAGCGTAGGGGGGCACTGCAGGCCCGGCATTCTTTACGCCAGGCCACATTGGTGACCTTGCAGCGCGGACACTCTCTCTCAATCTTATCCCGCATCCAGACGGCAACGCCTTCCGGCATGAACAACAGCATCACTATCACTATAACAGCCAGAATGAGAAACCGGTGTTGGCCGATTGCCGGAAAACCCCGCAAAAAATCCATGAGCAGAAACAGGCTATAGACCCCGATCACTGGTCCGTAAATGCTGACCATACCGCCAAATATCGTCCATATTATGACCTGGAAGGACATCGTGAGAGCGAGCAGGGGAGGAGCGGCAACACTCAGGACATGGGCATACATGGCACCGGCAATGCCACCGAAGAAGCCGCCGATGGCAAACGCCAGTATCTTGTATCTGATGGTATTGATTCCCGAGGCACGCGCCGTAATCTCGTCTTCCCGGATGGCATGGAAAATGAGACCGGTTCTGATATACCGGCTCCTGGCATCGGTGAGCTTCCACATTATCAACACCGACACGGTCATCACTATCAGAATTATATAATATTGAGCCAGCCGCGAGTCAGCAATGGGAGGCAGCCCCCATATGCCATAGCTACCACCACTGAAACGTTGGAAAGACATGATTATTCCCACCAGTATGAGGGGGAAAGACATGGTAAGCAGCGACAGGTAAGGCCCTCTCAGCCTGAGGGCAGGCAAACAGGTGATTACGCCAACCCCTGTGGCAATCAGTGCCCCCAGTGGTATCGTGACCGCTGGCTGCCAGCCGAGATATCTGTTCAGCAGTGCTGAACCATAGGCACCCACTCCGAAGAACAACGCATGCCCGAAGTTTACCTGCCCGGTATAGCCGGATAACACGTCCCAGCTTACAGCATAAATAACGTATATGTTGGCGAAAGCAAGAATGAACAGTGCATAGGAGGAGGGACCGGAAATCAGCGGCAGGACAAACAGGGAGACAAAGAAAATTACAGCCATAAGCCGCCCCGGAACAGGCAGCACACCCCACCGAAAATTACCGACCAGTCGTTTCAGCAAGTTACAATCTCTCCTCTTCGAGGACTATGCCGAACAATCCCCCCGGTCTCACCACGAGCACGATTACGAGGACCAGCAACATAAACGGCTTAGCCAGGAAGGCGCCGGACGACATAAAATTGAAGGCCAATAGCTCTGCCAATGCAAGCATGTAAGCACTGATGATACTTCCCTTGATACTTCCCAGTCCCCCCAGCACGACAATTATCAGGACCGTCGTCAGCGGGTCCATCCAGGCCATAGGATAGGTTATCCATAGTGACCCTACCAGACAAGCGGCCAATGCAGCCAGGGCTGTGGCTATGCCCATGGTTACCATCAGTGTCCTGGGCACACTTATCCCCATCAGGCTGGCAATCTCAGCATCGTTGGCTGTGGCCCGGATGGCGGTGCCCAGTTTTGTCTTTGCTAAAAGCAACCAGATGATGATGATGACAGCCACCACCACGCCAACTATCAGTAGATACTCGTTGGAGACTCTACTTCCCAATATCACCGTCTCTCCGGGGAGAAGAGGGGGACACGTGCGATAGTATTCGCCGAAAGTCGCCAGCAGAATCTCCTGGATAGCCATGGCTAAGGCCACGGTTACCAGCAATACAACCTGTTCGTGCTGGCGCACCCGGTCAATGATGAAGCGGTAGACTAAGACGCCTACCAGGGTAATGACAACCACCGTCACGGCGATTGAGGGAATGGCGCCCCAGCCCAGTGCACGCGTAAAAGACCACATGCCGTAGCCTGCCAGCACAAAGAATGCCGTGTGGGCCAGGTTAATTATCCGACCTACCCCGAACAGAAGAGACAGGCCCGCTGCCAGGAGGGCATATACACTTCCGTTCACCAGTGTCTGAACTAAGATTGACGCAAACACGGCACTTTTAACCCCAAAAAGTTACTGTTATTCCCAGCCCCAACCTGCTCCCCCAATCTTTGCATCTCGAGCTGCCACTTTGATTTTAACCTTTGATTTTTGAAAAGGCGGGGATGAACCCCGCCACCACAGATTGTTACCGTCCGTTCAAGTTTGGGCATTTTTCGAACATTCGCGCCTAGAGCAATCGTCGGACACTATATATCATCCGTCCCCGCCCTGTCAAGGGTTTTCCCCACTTTTCAGATTCCTGGTCATCTCTTCACCACCGGAGGAATAGGTCTCATCCCCGCCCTCATTTGTTCTCGCCGAGATTGCTTCGGCCCGGATAAATCGGGCCTCGCAAAGACGGAAGGGTGGTGTCATTGCGAGCGGAGCGTGGCAATTTCATTGGCTGAATTTCCAGTCATAGACAATGTCGAACGACAAAGCTCAAAACCTAAATGAGAAGAAACAGTGGCTGTGGCATTTAAGCTCTTTGGATTTTGATGTTTGCGTCTGTTTAGAATTCCTGTTGTGCCAGAGACTGGTTCGGCTGACTCTGTCAGCCTCGCAACGACAGAAGGGGGAGAGTGCCTCGAAATGGTAAGAGGCGGCTGGCAAAAAAAGCGGTGACCCCGGGGAGACCCGGGGTCACCGCCAAGCCTCTTACTCGGCTACTGCTCCACCGATATCCTCAACATCACCACGCAGCTATAGCCGATTAGTAGAGGGTACCATTGAACGCACCAGTTGACACCAACCACGTGAACCAGTCAACCAGATTGACGGTACCAGTGCCTGGGTATTCAAAGTGCCACCAGCCGTACTGATCCCACACGCCAAGTGTCTGCATCTTAAACAGAGTTGAGGCGTTGAGGACGCCACCGGCAATGAGGCCCTTTATAAACGTTATGTTGGTGGTAGCGGGGATGCCCATGGCAGTTAAATAAGGCTTTGGCCAGACGCTGACCTTCTGGAGGGTGCCAGTGACGTTTTGCCACTGGGAACAACTGCCGGTCACCCACTGAGTACCATAGACCAGGTCGTGAGTGGTATGTGGCAGCATTGTCCACTTACTTGAATTATACGTGTAGTTCACTACTAGGGAGGAGTTGACGGCAAACCCCGCGCCGGTCAGCCAGGGATACAGGGCCAGCACCTGCGCCGAGTTCAGTGCTTGTGTCGACAACGGGTAGGTAAGGCCGGGATAACCGTAGAAGGGGTGAGTTCCGTTGGTAGCTCCATCCCATATAGGAAATAGGGCGCTTATGCCGCTCGTGCCCGTGTACTGAGCAGCTTCCAGTGCGGGAATAAGCGCAGCGGTACTCAGACCCACAGCCTCTATCTGTACCACCAGCCCCTTGATGGAATCGTAAGTAGCCGCGGTATAGATTGGCTTCTCGCCAGTCTTGGCTATAAACGCGTTGTAGAAAGCTGCTGTCTGAGCGGTGAAGTTAACACCCGGTGCCCAGCTGTCCAGGAAAATCATATTCTTGGCGTAGGCGGCAACGCCCGTGAATCCGTTCCTCTGTGCTTCTACGTTGATACCCACCGTCAGAACGTTAGGAAAGAAGGCGCCAACCCGGTTAGCATAGGTAACGCCGCATGGCCCGGACATAATGGTAAAGACAATGTTAGGAGCAGGGTTTGCCAGTGCCATGTCCGCCAGGACAGAGTTCATTTCCGGTACTGTTGCTACGGGATTTACCAGCCACACACCCGGGCCGCCGGTGCCATTTCTGCCGCATAGTATGCTGCCTCCGGGAGCGGTCATATACTTCAATTGGGCTAATTTCCACGATAACGTGGTCCAGGCAGCATTCTCAGCTAATATGGCGACTCTCGGCATCCACGTTGAGTTGAGAGAGAATCCCTGAGCCATTGCTACGCACATGTAGAACACCTTGGCATTGCTCTGGCTCAAAAAGAGCTCATTGGGCGGGGTGGCCTTGAACCAGTACTTGTAAGTCGCATAATTATCGACTACAGAGTGCTGGAGTTCCTCTGTGGCAGCACCGCAGTTGTTGAAAATCTTCCCCGCACTCATAACTACGCCGCGGTAGGCGAAAACGGCCTCTGTTCGGAAACCGCCCACGACATAGTCCACGCTGCCGATCTTCTTAGTTATCTCCGTTACGCCGTCTGCGCCGGTTGGGTCAAGCACCTCGTTGGTGTCCATCGCAACCAGCGCAATCTTGCACAGCGTGCCGTTTGAAAGCATCACACCATCGGTCGTCCAGTTGGTTCCGTTGATCTCATCGCGTGCCATCTCGGCGCCGTACATGTGATGTTTGCCCTGAGCCATCCCCATCGGCCCCGCGACGCCGATCGTGATAATGGGTCTGGGGTCAGTGGGGGTGGGTGTGCCACCACAGCCGGGCAGGACCAGCCCGAGCACCAGCAGGACACCGATAATCAGGAAAATTATTCTTTTCAATTCAACCTCCTTGTTGGTTCTTGTGGTTGCTCCGATTTCA
>CAYGWI010000041.1:0-6183 GCA_964353715.1 uncultured Dehalococcoidales bacterium
TGGATTTCTTTGAGAGAGCAATTCATTTCGCACAGCAACATGGCCTGGCAATCTGCCATGACGCCCCTTACACCGAGGTTGCCTTTGATGGCTACAAGGCGCCGAGCTTCATGCAGATGCCTGGGGCAAGGAATATAGGCGTCGAATTCCATTCCCTGTCCAAAACCTACCACATGACAGGATGGAGAGTTGGCATGGCAGTAGGTAATGCTGACATGGTGAATGCCTTGTTTAGAGTTAAGTCCAACCTGGATTCCGGGGTTCCCCAGGCAATTCAATATGCTGCTGTGGAAGCTTTGCGCGGCTCCCAGGAACACATTGCCAAGCGTAATGCCATTTTTCAACGGCGCCGAGATAAACTAGTAGAAGTCCTCAACGAGGTAGGGCTAAAGGCCAGGATACCCATGGCAACCTTCTATATCTGGGCTAAGATTCCCCAGGGATATACGTCTGTCGATTTCACCAAGAAATTGTTGGACGAAGTCGGAATAGCGGTTACTCCGGGAACTGGTTACGGTAAGGAGGGAGAGGGTTACGTCAGATTCTCCCTGACTATTTCTGATAACCGTCTGGAAGAGGGGGTGAATCGCTTGTCGTCCTGGCACAGGAGGAGGAGATAAAGCAGAAATTCTTTACTACTGAATCTAAAGCAGAACAAGTACTCCTGGTGGGGGTAAGAAGCAGGGTCTCCAACCGTGATTGGGCAATTGCAGATTCCCTGGAAGAGCTATCTCATCTGGCGAAAACAGCGGGCGCCCGTGTAATAGGCGCGTTAACTCAAAAGCTGGACGCGCCTTCGCCTACGTATTATGTAGGTAAGGGCAAGATTGAAGAGATGATCAACCTCAAAGATCAAACCAAGTACGACACAGTAATCTTTGATGATGAACTGTCGCCGCGTCAGCAAAGAAATCTCGAAGAGGCATTGGGAGTTAAAGTCATTGACCGTACGGCTCTGATTCTGCACATATTTGCCCGAAAAGCCCAAACCCATGAAGGGAAACTCCAGGTTGAGCTGGCCCAGCACCAGTACCTGCTGCCCCGGCTCATCGGGCAATGGAGCCACTTAGAGCGGCTTGGCGGTGGTATTGGTACCAGAGGTCCCGGAGAATCACAACTTGAAACCGATCGCCGTCTTATCCATAAACGTATCAATCTCCTTGAGAACAAGATAGAAAGTATCAGGAAGCAGCGATCACTCTACCGGAGGCGCCGCAAGGAGACTGGCATACCGATTGTGGCTCTCGTCGGCTATACCAACACGGGCAAGAGCACGTTATTCAACACCTTGAGCAAGGCCAGCGTGGATGTGGAGAACAGGCTCTTTTCTACCCTGGATCCGGTGACCCGGCGTGTGGCTCTGCCCACTGGGCAACAATTTCTAATCACTGACACCGTTGGCTTTATTCACAAGCTCCCGCCTTCGATCATTGCCGCGTTCCGTGCTACCTTGGAGGAACTGGATGAGGCTGATTTGCTTTTGCATATAGTTGACATAACGCACAACAATGCCGCCAATCAGTGCCTCACGGTAGAGAGTATACTGAGAGAGCTGAATCTGGAGGACAAGTCAAGAATCACCGTGTTCAACAAGCTAGACTTAGCTTTGAGCAGTGAAGTGGAACTCAAAACATTGACCAGTGTTCCTTGCTTGGACGAAGAAATCGTATTGCCGAGCGAGGGTGTTGCTCTCATCTCTGCTGCCAAAGGATGGGGACTGGACGAGCTTCTAAATAAGATAGTTCATCGTCTCCGGGGGACGGACTAGACGCGCCGACTATTGCTACTGATCTCTTTCGCCAAATATCCGGGTGCCGATCCTGATTATGTTGGCGCCTTCCTCCACGGCAACTAGATAAGAATTAGTCATGCCCATGGAGAGGTATCTCATGTCGACATTGGGCAGCTTCAGCCCTTTAAGTTCTTCAAATATCCTCCTTGTCTCCGCAAAATAGGGTCTGAAATCTTCAGGGTTGCCAAGACGGGGTCCCATGGTCATAAGACCCATCACGTTGATGTTTCGAAGGACGGACGTTTTTCTTAGTAATTGGTCCACGTCCTCCGGGAGGACGCCTGATTTCTGTGGCTCTCTGCCACTGTTTACCTCAATCAATACCGGCATTGTTTTGCCAATTTGAGCAGACCTCCTGTCAATTTCACTAGCTATTTCTAGGGAATCGACACTCTCTATCATGTCGAATATCTCCAACGCCGATTTCCTGACACCATGCTTTCGCAGTGTTCCAATAAAATGCCATTTGGCTCTCCTTCCTACCACTTGGTACGCCTCTTTCGCCTCCTTGACATAATTCTCTCCGATGATTTCTATTCCCGCCTCAACAGCTTCCAGAACTTCCCCGGATGTTCTCGCTTTTGCTGCTGCCACCACCTCGACTCCCTCGGGGATTTCGGCTAGTAATCTGGCAACATTTTGTTTGATCGACTGACTGGCCACACCATGATTGTAATTCATTCAGGTTGCCAGTCTCAAGGATAGGGAATGTGCAGATATGCATAAAGTGTCCACGCCTCTGACCCAAGTTGCGATGCCTGAGAGCAGAAATTTAGGAGGCTCGGTCTAAAAGGCCATTCTAGGGGTTATGATAGGGTGGGATACATCTTTGTATGCCCCGTGGCTCTTTGGGGACTAGTTTAGCTCAGGATTTCGCGCCGGGCTGCAACGGGGCGAGCCATCTAGCGAGTTGCGAGTGTGGGCAGCAGGCAGGGCGCATGACTGGGTGGAGTGGGGATTGCCTTAGGCAGTTACATCCTTCCAGCAGTTGAGTGGTGTCTCCCTTGCCTGCGAGTTTGGTGGGACGTATTACTTTGGCTGAAGCTTGAAGACACGGAGACACTTGACATCAAAACGGAAAGGTATTAGCATGAGGTGGTTTCGCAAACTGTAACTTTTGCGAACCGAAGCAATTCGTGAGATGTAGAAACGAGCTATGACTCTGGAGTCGTTGGTCGCCGAGTTTCTGGAATACCTGGAAATCCAGAAAGGCTGTTCTCCTCTTACCATTCAGCGCTATCGACACTATTTGCGGCGTTTCCTCAACTGGCTTAAGGAAGACTATCCTTCCGCAAAACCCGCTGAAATAGACTTGGAGCTTGTCAGAAGATACAGGTTATTTTTAGCACACTTGCGTGTCGGCGATGGCCTTCTGCTGAAGCGCGTCACCCAGAGCTACCATATTGTTGCGTTGAGGGCATTTCTGCGCTATCTCTTGGTCCAGCGGGATATACCCACCCTTTCACCTGACAAGATAGAACTCCCAAAACAGAGCTCCCGTTCCGTTGCTTTCTTAAACCCAGAGCAGACAGAAAGATTACTAAACAGTCCCAAGATATCATCTGATGCCGGACTGAGGGATAGGACTATTCTAGAAACACTATTCAGCACGGGCTTAAGAGTATCAGAATTGGTCAGTTTGAATCGTGATCAGATAGACTTGGAGCGCAGGGAATTCGGCGTTAAGGGCAAAGGAAGTAAGATACGAGTGGTGTTCTTGTCGGACACCGCAGCGGAGTGGATTGACCGTTACTTGCGGGCCCGTAAAGACAATTTCAAACCACTGTTTATCCGGTATAGTGGCGCGGTAAATGCGCAAAAGAACGGCGAAAAGATGCGGTTGACGGCAAGATCTATCCAAAATATTGTTGCCAAGTACGCAAAAAGGTCCGGTTTGCCAATCGAGGCCACTCCTCACACCTTAAGGCATTCATTTGCCACAGATTTGCTGATAAGCGGTGCCGACATTCGCTCGGTTCAAGAGATGCTGGGCCATGAGAGCATCAAAACAACCCAGGTTTACACTCATGTTACCAACAGGCATCTGAAAGATGTTCATAGAGCCTTCCATAGCAGAAACAGACAGGCATAAGCCTTATGTCAAGCAACGTTGGGAAGTTCGCAGAAACGGGATTGCCCTGGCACCTTGTGGAAGAGGCTATCAATCGTGAGACAGAAGAATCGCCCTCTTGATTGTGACGGGTAAGGTTGAAGCGAAGGAATTCATTGCTAGAGACGGGCATGACTTGTGGGATGATTTGACACAGAAGCATGGCATAAAGGCATTTGCGCGTCATGGTGGCGACTGGCACAAAAAAATGATGGATGTGATTACTGAGTATTTTGAAAATCAGGGATTTGAAGTAGTTCCTGAACCCTTCCTTAGTAAGGGACGTGCAGATTTGGGCATCTATAAGGATGGCTATAGGGATCTGTTCATAGAAATAGGTACTACTTCCATCTATAAATTATGGTGGAATTTGCAGATGTTGATGAATTCCAGAATTCTACTAGTGCCTGAGGAGGCGCGAATCATAGAATTCACCTGTCGGGATGATCAAGGTGACGTATTGCGCGGCGTGCAGGAAAAAGGATCAATTTGAGATGCTGCCGCATGTGGATGACTTCTTACTAAATTTACAAGCCAATAGATACTCTTCAGAGACAATTTACAACTATGAACGAGATTTGAATGTTTTCAGCAATTTCCTGGATGAAAGCAACATTCAATTTGATAAGGTTAATAGACGCGCCATCACCTACTACAAAGCCTATTTGGTCTCGCGGGACCGCAAGACGGCGAGTCAAGTAAAGCAAAGTGAAAAACAGCTTGATTCGCGCTCTATAAACCGCATGCTGTCGGCGCTGAGAGCTTACCTGCGGTACTTAATTGACATTGATCACCATTGTCCCGTGCCGCCTGAAGCAGGCAAATTAACCAAAGCTGGAAGAAAACATCCCCAAGTAGGTGAGCTCGGGGATTTAATTAGACTGATCGAAGCGCCAAGTTCTTTGGAGTCGAATGTCAAAACGGCTTTAAGGAGCCGCGTCATGTTGGAAGTGCTATTTGCCACTGGCATGCGCATCTCTGAGCTATGCAATCTAAATCGTAGCCAGATTGACGATACCGGGCGGATCTTCATTACAGGTAAGGGCAGAAAGCAACGGTTCGTTTACTTAACTCCACGGGCTAAACAGCAGCTTGATGCATATTTAGCGACCCGCCAGGATGACTGTCCTGCCCTTTTTATCCCTTACGCTGGCAGAAATGTCGCCAAATCAAAGAAAAGGATTTCCACCAATTATCTTCAGGATAGAATTAAGAGATACCGGGAGAAATTGAAGATCAATGTCCCTACTTCAGCACATTCCCTGAGACACGGCTTTGCCACTTATCTGGCTGAAGAAGGCGCTAATCCGGCAGCACTGCAAATTCTTCTGGGTCATGAGTCCTTGGATACGACCACCCGCTACGTTCATGCCTCCGACAAGTATGCTGAAGAGATGCACCGAAAATACCATCCATTGGCGAAGCCCGGTTAGAATCACGCAGTGAGAATATTATGTCAACTACCCCTATGGAAAGGCCGCCTGTTATGAAGCCAAATGCCCAGCTCCTGGACGTCGTATACCAGAATCATGACGAAGTGGAATGCTATGCGTTAGGCTAACACTCTAGAGGAAAGTCTGGCCTTCTCCGCGAAATACCCTACCCTATCTCTGACCGATTTATCAAGCATGCCTTTCCTGTATGCCAGCGCATGCAAAAAAAGCTGTACATGCTGCGGCACTTGCCAGAGTTTCTTATCGATGTAGCGATAGCCGTACCTGGCAGAACTGCCCATCTTCTCGGCGGTGATTTGTTCATTTTTGTATCCGGTATTCTTCACCAAAGAGGGGTCAAATCCATTCTTTCTGGCTATGTGATCTAATAAGCCATGGATGCCGGTGCCATGCTGTATTGCAAGTTTTTCTCTATTAGCATATTTCTCGGAAATGCCCATTTTTATAGCTAGTTGACGGTGCGGATGTTTGCCCAGGCGGTCTTCTTCAGAGGTCACTTTCAATTCAGATGCCACGTTCATAGCTACATTTGTTACCTCGGTATCTAAATAAGGAAAAAATAGCTCGACACCATGCGCCATAGCTATCTTATTTTCTCTGTCCAGGGTCTCTATGTCTGCCCTGGCGAAATCCTCCCACATCCTGCGGCAAAGTTCCTGGCGACCGTCCTTTCCCAAGACCTTGGGATACCATGAGTAACCTCCCCATAGTTCGTCGGGCCCTTGCCCAGAGAAAACCCCCTTAACGCCGTCATGGCTAGCCATCTCTAATGCAGCATAGAGGCCGATGCCAGTCTCTACTTGTACGAAATCGCTATCCTCAATTGC
>CAYGWI010000042.1:0-6100 GCA_964353715.1 uncultured Dehalococcoidales bacterium
GGCAGCCGTACGGGAACGTGTGGCTGAATCACCTCCTTTCTAAGGAGTCATAAGCAGGTGCTTAGCGATTCCCAGGTCGGTCGACAGACTGAAAAGCCTGTTGATTATTGGAATTCTTCCTTCCTTCCACTATTCAGTTGTTAGAAGTTTCTCGTGCATCTTGCCCTCCGCAATCAGTGGATTATCCCCAAGAATGTCCTCGACAGTCTTTTGGCTTATGGGCTCGGTACCAGTGAGTGACGCCAGGATTAAGACTCGGCTCCCATTACCCGGTTGGCTGGTCTCTTACCGATGTTGAACAGAATCTTGAAAAACGTTGACAGAGAGGCGTATGATATAATCGAGTACTGAGATAGAAGCTAGATTTCTGGAAAAAGTAAGGTGTTACCACAGGGGGTTGAATATGAATAGACAAATCAGGGTTATGCTGGCAATTTTGCTCACAGTCGTGGGGGTTTTGGTCTTCTTGCCGTCGGGCTACGTAAGCGCCGGAGGGATGGTCGGGAACCAGGGTTTTGAACTGGGCGCAGGCGAAGTTCCGGAGGCATGGAACCTGACCGGAAACGCTACACGCGTAGATACCGGACCTATCTATGAAGGGAATTGGACTGCCCGGACCACAGGGGGCAGTGACACACTTACCCAGTGGTTGTATCTCGGGAATAGCACTCTGCCCCTGCCGGTGACATATGATGTCTGGGGATGGATGTATGTTTCCGGCAACGTTACCGGTGTCATCGCTTTCGATTTCTGGGTGGGAGTAGATGGGACTCAAGCGAGTTCAACAACACTGCTATCCACCAATGACACGAATGGCGCCTATGTACAGGGGACTGGCACGATAATGGGGCCAGTTGGAGCGACTCATCTAAGAATCCGTCTCCTGGGAACTGGCTGGAGCATAGGGGCGGAAGTGCGGTTCGATGAGATTGGTGCCTTCTCGCTGATGGGGGGATTCTGCTTCATTGCGACTGCGGCCTATGGCACAGAAATAGCTGCTGAGCTAGACATATTACGCGATTTCCGGGACCAGGTACTATTGAAGAATACCCTGGGTTCGGGATTTGTGGAGGCTTATTACAAGCTCAGTCCCCCGATAGCCGACTTCATAGCGAAGAACGATTTCCTGCGTGCAATTGTCAGGGATGTGTTCATCGATCCGCTGGTGAATCTCCTGCAATGGTCGCAAGGCCTGTGGAAAGCTTGACCGGACGCGCCTTGCGTCCAAGCCTTTTGCGGGGTCGGCAGTGTTCAGGCTGACTCACACAGCGGAGAGGTCCACCGGAGATGCAAGCGGATGTCGAAGATACCGAGTGTGTCGTTCTGGGACTGAAGGAGACTCCGACCCGAATCTGGAATTCTCTTGATTGCGACTACTGCTGATACGACGGAGCGCATAGATTATTGTGGCTAATCCAATTAAATTCGGAACTGATGGGTGGAGGGGGATTATCGCCGAGGATTTCACCTTTGATAATGTACGCATCTGTGCTCAGGCAGTAGCGGAATATCTCAGGAAAAGTAGACTCGGTAGTCGAGGCCTGGTCATTGGATATGATACTCGCTTCGCCTCTGAGGATTTTGCTGCCGCCGCTGCTGAAGTAATGGCCGGCAACGATATCAAAGTCCACCTGTGCCTCGAGCCGGCCCCTACTCCAGTGGTGAGCTTTGCCGTCACCGCTACTAGATCCGCTGGGGGCATTGTGATAACTGCCAGCCACAACCCTGGTTCGTGGAACGGATTCAAATATAAGTGTCAGGATGGTGCCAGCGCCTCGGTGGAGGTCACTTCTCAGATAGAAAGAAACATCACTTCCCTAACCGGCCGTCGAGTCAGTGTGAAACGGCTTGCTCTGGACAAGGCCCTGAAGAAGGGGATTGTTGACTATATGGACCCCTCTCCTGCCTATTTCGAGCGTCTTAGTCGCTTTGTGGACATAGAAGAATTGTGCTGCCGGAGACTGAATATCATAGTTGATCCCATGTATGGTGCCGGCATTGGCTACTTCAAAGCGATCCTTGAAGGTGGCAACCTGAAAGTTGCCGAAATCAACGCTGAGAGAAATCCTTCATTCCCGGGGATTAACCCCGAGCCAATTGCTAAGAATCTGACCAGGCTTTCCCGGCTGGTCGTTGCGCGGAAAGCTCACGTGGGCCTGGCTACCGATGGAGACGCCGACCGTATTGGCATAGTAGACGAGAAGGGACAATTTCTAACCCAGCATCAGGTTTTTGCCTTGCTCTGTCTCTATCTCTTGGAAGTCCGTGGTGAGCGCGGTGCCATAGTGAGGACGCTCACCTCCACTATGATGCTTTCCCGCCTGGGGAAGCTGTTCGACGTGCCTGTTTATGAAACCCCCGTGGGTTTCAAATATGTCGCTCCCCTGATGATGAAGAAGAAGGCTATCATTGGTGGGGAAGAAAGCGGCGGCTATGGCTTCCGGGGTCATGTCCCCGAGAGGGATGCCATACTTGCCGGCCTTTATTTTCTTGACTTCATGGCTAGAACAAAGAAAACACCATCTCAGCTTCTGGATTACCTTTACAGCAAAGTTGGACCGCACTACTACGACCGCAGGGATTTTCATATCTCTGCAGCTAAACGGCAGACGATTGTGCACCGATTAGGCTCCGCTCCACCGGCCACCGTAGGTGGTTCAAAGGTGACCCGAATAGATACCACAGACGGTTTTCGCTTCTTCCTTGGTGACGAGTCCTGGCTGCTCATCCGCTTTTCCGGCACGGAACCACTGGTCCGCATCTATGCCGAAGCGGAAAGCCTGGACAGAGTAACACAGTTGTTGGACGATGGCGAAAGGCTGACAGGATAATGGGGTCAGCTCTTTTTCTCCCTTGATGACTTGCTTGCTCGAGGCCGAAAGGAGGACTGGGAGGGAAAAATAGCGTCGACCCCATTTTTTTTGCGTGCTATCACGATCGGCAGGCTTGCTCTGGAAACGGGATGGGTGATGCTCTACGAGGTTGAAGACGGTGTCTTCCGCCTCACTTCGGCGAGCGAGTCCATTGCCGAGAAGGGTAACCTGAAGCCACTGAGAGAGTATCTCATGGAACAGGGCAGATTCAAGAATGTCACCGAAGAACAGATTGAGACACTCCAGCGTTGGACAAATGCCCGGTGGAAGCGCTGCCTGGGTCGGGCAGCCAGTTCACAGCCCCCGCCTAATGGGTAGGCCTGTATTTCGGGTCTGACGCGAGAATGACTCGTAATTGATGAGTGTTTTGACCTTTTGGCGGAGGGAGAGGGATTCGAACCCTCGACCCCGATTTAACTCGGAGTAAGCGCTTAGCAGGCGCCCGCACTAGACCACTATGCGATCCCTCCGCTTCGTGCCGCTTAGTTCATTATGACACACGTCTGAGGAATCAACAAACCATGAAATCTCTTCGCAGTCGAAGCTGACGAAGATTAGCGCAGCTTGAACCCCGTCCTACTTGTCTGCGCCCGTCAGTTTCTTCTCAGGTTGCAGGCTCATCTTTCCCTTTGTTGATAGAGCCACAATGTTTTCAATACGGCAACAGAAGGTGCCGGCAGGCGCAGCAACTTCAACTGTTTGTCCGCTCTGCTTGCCCAGAATTGCTTTGCCCAGGGGAGATGCAACAGAAAGCCTGCCCTTGACCGGATTTGCTTCCCGCGGGTCGACTAAAATATAGCTGAAGTCTTTGTCTGAGGATGACGCACGAAGTACCACTGTGTCTCCGAGTTTAGCTGTGGTCGTGTCGTGGCCTTCCCCCATTATCTTCGCTTGATTCAGGGTTGACTCTATCTCCTTGATTCTTCCTTCCAGATGACCCTTTTGCTCTCTCGCTGCTGCCAGAGGGGCATTTTCTCTAAAGTCCTTGTCAACGGCTGCTATCTGTATCTCCTCCATAACTTGAGAGCGTTGACCTTTCAAGTCGGCTAATTCCTTGTCCAATTTTGCGTAGCCCTCTGCCGTTAACGTAACCTGGCCCTGAGGCCCACCCCGCCAAACGGCGACCGTCTTTGGAGAAGTCTTTCGTGCCCTGAGGTGAGGAGCCAAAGCTATGTCGCTGGAGCTCTTCTTCCGGATGTACGTAAGAAAGGACCTGAGGGGTTTGACTGCCGATTGGCTAATCTGTTCGCCGTAGCTCGCTACGTCCACTGGGCTGATGTTCTGCACCTGCCTGCTTGAGCCGAGCCATCTAACGAATTTAAGTATTTCTGCCTGTACCTTCCCGCTTTCTTCCGGCGGCACATGCGCTAGAAAAGCGTCGGCTGCTTCAGCAAGCGTCGAGGTGCGCTCTATGTTTCCCACGAAGAATGAATGATAGCTTCAAAAACAGGTGCTGTCAATTTACCTGCCATTTGAGAGAGCTTTGCCTTTATATTCCTGACACAGTGTGTTAATCTAACCGCAGTTATCTCCGAGCGCCAGGCACAAGGGGGTGAGGCGGTAAGGGAGAGTATATAGTACTGTGATTGAGTGTCAAAGATGAAAACCTTGGTTCAATGTGATTTTGACGGCACGATTACCGAAGAAGACATCAGCTTCCTTCTCTTGGATGCATTCGCTCAGGGAGATTGGCGGCGATTGCTGCAAAAGTACAAGGAGGGCAGGATATCGGTTGGGGAGTTCAATACCAGGGCTTTTGCCATGGTTAAAGCGGACAAGGATAGGCTACTCGAGGCTCTAGAAGGCAGTGTTAGGGTGCGAGCTGGATTCGACGAACTGGTGAATTACTGCCTGCGGCAAGGCTTTAGACTGGTCATTGTGAGCAACGGTGTGGATGTCTATATAAAGGCTGTGCTCAAAGGCCTGGGGCTGAAAGATCTCGAAGTGCATGCTGCACAAGCATCCTTCCATCCTGAGGGAATGAAAGTTCAATATGTAGGGCCGGATGGCAAGAGATTGGAGGATGGGTTTAAGGAGGCATATATCCAATCGTTTCTAAAGCTGGGATACAGGGTGATCTATATAGGTAACGGCGATTCGGATCTCGCTCCGGCAAAGCATGCTCACCATGTGTTTGCCACAGGCGACTTGCTGGCGTACAACAAAGAGAGCAACCTGCATTTCGGACCCTTCAATGACTTCAGGGACGTCGTTAAGGACCTGGAACAGATGTCACAATTTCCACTCTGAGGCGATTCCTTTCGCGCTGATAGAGTCTCCGTGTGAAATCTAAGTTTTGCTGGCATGAGGCATCGAGGAAATGAACTTGAACCCCTTCGGTCGGTTTCAGGTTCTTTGGCTAACAAGCCGGGTTTGCTTTGGGCAGAGCCAGAACCAGGCCAACTCAGCGCCGCCTGCGAATCAGGGAAATAAGCAACAGAAGGACAATGACAATGAAGAAGGGGGATATATGGATTCCACTGCTGCCACCGTCCGGAGTGATGACGGTGGAAGGTTTGTCGGGCGGCTCTCCCTTAGTTATGGCTTCATCGTCGACTTCGTAGACTTCTAGCTCAGTTCCCAGGAACTCCCCTGGCATCCAACCTAAATGATTATTTCCGCCCGTGGCTTCAGCCCAGATCCATCCAGCCTCACCATCAAGGGATAGGCTTTGATTGGCCTCTCTGTATTCGGGCAGGTAAACCAGAGCCGCAGCATGTTCGGGCGCTAACACTATGGCGGAACGGAACCCCGCACCTTTGTACATAACAGCCAGTAATACAGCGTAGTCCTCGCAATCACCATGAGCAACCCCCTCGTCCTCAATAGTCACGACCAGCTCGTCAGCATTCTGAGCGAATTCTGCAAAGCTGAACTGGCTTTCATCGGAGGTATATCTGACCCTATCGCGCACAAAAGCAAAAATTTCCTCCGCTCTCTGATGCCTATCTGGATAGTCTCCGGCAAATTGCTGACCGATACGATAAGCCTGGTCTGCATTTTGGCCTAGACTCTCGCCCACGATAATGGGATAAAAGCCCGTGGCAGAAACCTGGAAGAAACCGTCTTCACCTGCAGCGTTAGTACGACAAATATCCCAATCGTCAAAAACCTCTCCATCTTCCTGATAGAATTTTGCCGACGGTATAGCCAGGATAAAAGCAGGCACCAGCACTGCCAGAATAGCTGAGGCGAGCACAATGGCTCTCAGGTGTTTTGGCATGATA
>CAYGWI010000043.1:0-5940 GCA_964353715.1 uncultured Dehalococcoidales bacterium
GCTGCCTTTACTCCTCTCTTTATCTTGTGCTTGGTTGGGTCAAAGGCTTCTCCGTGACAGGTAGCCTTGAGTTCATTCTGAGTCAGACTCTCAATATCGAACCGGTTGAATAGAATGTGTTTGGCATCAAAAAAGTAAATGAGTTCGTTGAGCCATTCAACCAGCAAGCTATCTCTCTCGTCGCTGCTCACTTTCAAACTGAGATGCACTTTCTCTTGAATACTTCCAAGCTCAGTAATCAAACTGAACAAAGCCAGAGCAGCATTGCAGAAAAGCTCCTCGATATCCGTCCCGTAGGGGATGATGCCCACGTCAGCAGTATGGTCCATTATTTCAAAAGCCTTTTTCATTTCTGGAATGTCCATTATACAAAAACAGCAATGACATCTCCATTTAAGCCTGCTCTTTTTGCACTTTGCTTAGGCTGTTGCTACAATCAACGCTCAAGATAGCAAAGATTGTATCTTCTTGGCAGGCTGTGCGATTTGGCAAATTATCCATTACCTTGTATCATTGGGGTAGCAATAGGTAAGTGCCTACATCAAACTTGACTTGCTCGTGCGGGAAGTTATATGGTTCTGGCGATGCGAAGAATAAACACTAGAGGCAAAGCGAGCATCCAGTTAGCAGTCCGTTATGAAGGATCTATCCCCGAGAGGTAGATAACAATGCCATCCCAGGATTACATGGAATGTGCTCTATCTCTGGCCAGGTTGGCTATGGGATATACCAGTCCTAACCCATCAGTTGGGGCGGTGGTTGTTAAGGATGGACTTGCTGTCGGCATGGGATATACCCAGCCTGTTGGCTGTGAACATGCTGAGGTGATGGCACTCCGTCAGGCTGGGGACAAGGCACGGGGTGCTACCATGTATGTTACCCTGGAGCCCTGCCCTCATTATGGACGCACGCCACCTTGCACCGAAGCTATAATCGATGCCGGTGTCTCCGAGGTTCATATAGCCCTGCTTGATCCCAACCCTGTGGTTTCTGGATGTGGTGTGAAGAGGCTAAATGAGATAGGCATCAAGACCCATATAGGTATGTGCCAGCAGGAGGCTTGCGAGATAAACGAGGCTTATATTAAGCACATTACCACAGGCTTACCATTTGTCGTGGCCAAATTCGCCATGAGCCTTGATGGCAAGATTGCCACCAAGACTGGTGATTCTAAGTGGATAACCAGGGAAGAGACCAGGAAGTATGCACATGCCCTACGCCACACTGTTGATGCCATAATGGTGGGAGTGAACACTATTGTTGCTGATAATCCTCGCCTCACTGCTAAGAGTTGTGGTGGTAGAGGTGGCATAGGGAAAAAGCAGCCTCTACGTCTGGTCATTGACAGTAAAGGAAAAGTACCGTTGAACTCTCGTATTTTTGAGCCACCGGGCGAAGTCTTGCTCGCCGTGGCATCACCTTTCGACTCTGTGAAGAGGGAACGATTTATGGAGGCGGGTGCTGAAGTCGTGGAACTACCAGCCCGGGGAGGTTCAGTAGATATCGTGGAGTTATTGAAGTTGTTGGGGAAGAGGGAGATTGTCACCATCTTGGTGGAGGGGGGTGGTAGGCTTCTGGGTTCGCTTTTCGACTACCACTTGGTGGACAAGGTATTAGCTTTCATTTCGCCAATCATCATTGGGGGGTGTGAAGCTGTAAGTGTGGGGGGGAACGGCGTTGATAATATGGCTGAGGCTCTGCGCCTTACCCGAGTTGACATCAAAACTTTCGGCGATGATATATTGGTTAGTGGATATCCCGAGAAACGATTACCGCAGGAGGCGTAGGTTCTAGGGGCAGAGCATGTTCACAGGTATAGTCGAGGAAATTGGCATAGTCAAGGAAACAAGCCGAGACCGCTTGGCCTTCGAAGCCCACAGAGTGGTTGAAGGAGCAAAAACGGGCGACAGCATAGCTGTCAATGGTGTTTGCCTGACTGTTGTGTCTCTGGAGAATCGCGGCTTCAGCGTCGATGTTATGCCCGAGACGTTACGTCGCACTAATCTCGGCAGGCTTCATTATAATGACCGGGTAAATTTGGAAAGGGCGCTGGTGCTGGGAGGGCGCCTGGGTGGTCATTTGGTGTCAGGTCATGTGGATGAGACGGGAGAAGTACTAGATGTGAGCAGCGAAGAAGAGGCGCGTATTATGAAGATTTCAGCGCCGGCCGAACTAATGTCTTACATGGTGGACAAGGGATTCATTGCTGTTGATGGTGTTAGTCTTACCATAGTAGACGTCGACGATGCTTCTTTTGTGGTGTCTTTGGTAGGCTACACTATGAAAAACACGACATTAGGAGGGAAAAGAGCTGGGGACGTAGTCAATTTGGAGGCGGACCTCATAGCTAAATATGTGGAAAACCTTAAGAAGCAGAGAGGACGAAGTCTAAGCATTGAGTTCCTTAGGGAATATGGATTTGTAGGGGGAATAGATGCTGACTAGCATTTCCGAAGCAATTGAAGATATAAAGGCAGGCAAGTTCATCGTTATCGTTGACGATGAGTCGCGCGAAAACGAAGGCGATCTGGCAGTGGCCGCCGAGAAGGTTACCCCCGAGGCCATAAATTTCATGGCCAAGCATGGCCGCGGACTGATTTGCTTTCCTGTTACTGGCGAAAGACTCGACGAATTAGGAATACCCTTAATGGTCACCAATAATACGTCACGCTACTCCACTGCCTTTACGGTTTCCATTGAAGCGAAGGAGAAGGTTACTACCGGGATCTCTGCTTTTGATCGAGCACAGACCATAAGAACGGTGCTTGATTGTAATACCAAGCCGAGTGACATAGCTCAGCCAGGGCACATATTTCCTATTCGGGCCAAGGAGGGCGGGGTGTTGGTACGAGCGGGGCACAGCGAAGCTATCGTTGATCTAGCCAGGCTGGCCGGACTCTATCCGGCTGGCGTCATATGTGAAATTATGGATGAGGATGGCACGATGGCCCGTGTGCCTCAACTCGAAGCTATGGCTGCCAAATTTGACCTGAAGATAATAACCATAGTCGATCTGATTGCCTACCGGCTTCGCCATGAAAAACTGGTGCAAAGAGTGACTGAGGCTAAGCTGCCCACTAAATATGGCGAATTCGTAGCCGTGGCCTACAGAAGTACTGTGGATGCTGCTGAACATATCGCTCTGGTCAAAGGTGACCTATCGACTGATGAGCCAATCCTTGTGCGTGTTCACAGTGAGTGTCTCACCGGAGATGTCTTTGGTAGTTTGAGATGCGATTGTGGAGCTCAAGTTGAAATGGCTTTGCAGGGCATAGCCAAAGAAGATCGAGGTGTTTTTCTTTATATGAGACAGGAAGGGAGGGGGATCGGGTTTCACAACAAGCTTTGCGCCTATGCTCTTCAAGATCAAGGCATGGATACTGTGGAGGCTAATATAGCTTTGGGTTTTGGTCCTGATTTGAGAGATTATGGGGTGGGCGCGCAGATTCTGGCGGACCTGGGTTTACATAATATTCGCCTGCTGACCAATAATCCCAAGAAAGTGATCGGACTGGAAAGCTATGGAATCAAAATAGTGGAGACTGTTCCCTTAATAACCCCGGCTACCCCGTATAACATCAATTACCTGAGAACCAAGCAGAAGAAACTAGGGCATATCCTGAATCTGGAAAAATGACAGATGACCAAGTTCGTCTGTCAAAGAGAGATAGTTTGGCGTTTAGGCATCTGAACTTGATTTGGAATCTGTTTATAGGAGGGTAAAAATGGCTAAGCATCAGTATGAAGGTATCTTGGTAGGAAAAGGTCTTAAGTTTGCTGTGGTTGTTTCCCGTTTTAACGAGTTAATAACCACAAAGTTACTCGACGGGGCAAAGGACGCTTTGTTGCGCCACGGTGTTGCCGACAGTGACATCGATGTTGCCTGGACTCCGGGTTGTCTGGAGATCCCGCTTGTAAGCAAGAAACTAGCACAGAGTAATAAGTACGATGCGATAGTATGCCTCGGGGCAGTGATTCGCGGTGGCACCTCCCATGCTGAGTATGTTGCTTCCGAAGTGAATCGAGGAATCAGCAGGGTGAGCCTGGATACTGGCGTGCCGGTGATACAGGGAATAATAACCGCCGATACTTTGGAGCAGGCTATACAGAGAGCAGGAGCCAAAGAGGGTAATAGAGGCTTTACCGCTGCGGTAGGTGCTATTGAGATGGCTAACTTGCTTAAGACTATTTAGGTGACTTTAAAAACTTTGTCACCTCGCCTTACTCTGTCAAGGACTTTAATGCCCACCAGGTCACCGGGCTTGCCCTCGCTGATGTTGACGCGCTCAATCTGCATGGATTCTACGGTTAATTCCATATCCGTAGTGCTGCCCTTGATATGGATCTTGTCGCCTATTCTCAATGTGCCGCTCAGCTCTATGCCAGCTACCATCGGCTTGGCAAAAAAATCTGTTACCATACCAATCTCTACATCAGGCATTTCCGGACACCTCCCTTCTCAGACATAATGTACACCCTTCAGAGTCGAAAATCAACACTCGGAGGTAATACTGCAACATTTTCCAGGAGGTCGAGTTGAAAGCAGGGGAGAGACCTCGCAGAATCATGTACAGAACAAAAGGGCTGATTGACACCAAAGATAGGAAGTATTAATATCTAAGCCAGTAGGTAGAACCATTAGCTAATCACATGACCATACGCGTTCAGAGATCCAATGTATCAAGAGGAGGACCACAGAATAATCGTTTCATAGATTCGCTTATCGTGAGATCTCAAGCTAATGTGAACCAGGAATATTCGAAAAGGAGGTGATTTTGTGCCACAGTCAATAGAGTATCACAAACTGATGACCGAGATAGTGTACATTAATTTGCCTGGTCCAGGTCAGCCCGTCGATGGGATGACAGGTGGTGAGCTATTGCATGGTTTTCTAGCGGATTTGCATGCAACGCCAAATCCGGATATCAAGAACCTTGTCATGGCTTTGTGCAGCAAGTGGAATGTGCGTTACGTCCAATCAGGAGGCACAGACTCTTGTGACCTTGCCAAAAGGAGGTAGCAGATTATCGACGCAAAACACCAGGCGGGTCATGACGCTACGGAGTCAAGTGAACATACCAGGCTAATGTGAATCAGAAATATTTGGAACGGAGGTGATTTTATGCCACAGTCAATAGAGTATCACAAACTAATGACGGAGATAGTGTACATTAATTTGCCTGGCCCAAGGGAGCCGGTCGACGGAATGACAGGTGGTGAGCTATTACATGGCTTTCTGGCAGATTTGTATACGACATCAAACCAGGACACCAAGAACTTCGTCATGGCTTTGTGTAACAAGTGGAATGTGCGTTACGTGCAACCGGGAGGCGGGACTTCTCATGAAATTGGCAAAAGGAAGTAGGAGACCACCGATGCAGGATGCCAACTGAGCCCGGGACGCTATGGATCTGAGTGGAGAGGCCAAGCTAATGTGAATCAGGAAATATTCGGAATGGAGGTGATCTTATGCCGCAGGCAATAGAGTATCATAAACTGATGACGGAGATAGTGTACATTAATTTGCCTGGTCCGGGGGAGCCCGTCGACGGAATGACAGGTGGTGATCTATTACATGGTTTTCTGGTAGATTTGTATACAACGTCAAGTCCGGATGTAAAGAACTTTGTGATGGCTTTGTGCAACAAGTGGAATGTGCGTTATCGCTAACCGAAAGGCACAGCTCGTTAGCTGAGCACAGGGCTGGGGATATCGGACATTTCAGGGATTGCTGTTCTGTATTCTGTGACTTCCATCATACCCTCCTCTTGCTGCTAAGGCGTACCCTTACTGCTTTCTCTTTGCTTGCCTACGTTGGCAACACGGAGTGTATTGGAGAGATCGGCAAAACTCATAGCTCACTGTTACCCATGCGGGCAGGCATAACAATACCTTGACAAGTTGTGCTGCGAAGCTTATGATAGTAAGTCAAATAAATCT
>CAYGWI010000044.1:0-5829 GCA_964353715.1 uncultured Dehalococcoidales bacterium
GCCCAGATTGTCAAGTCTCCTTCTCCAACTCGAAGGCTTGATGCAGTGCCCGAACAGCATCCTTAACTTTGTCTTCAGTGATGATGCAGGTTATCCTTATCTCAGAAGTAGTGATTAGCTGGATGTTAATACCATGCTGGTAAAGAGCGCGAAACATTCTGGCAGCGTAGCCTGGCGTGTTTTGCATACCGGTGCCTACGATACTGACTTTGGCCAATGTGGAATCGGTGACACACTGCTTGCCACCCACGGATTTGGCCACTGGCTCCACAATGGACATGGCCTTAAGCAAGTCAGTCCGAGCCACAGTAAATGTGAGATCGGTAGTGCTGTTGATGCTCGCATTCTGGACAATGGTATCTATACTTATATTGGCTCTGGCCAGAGACTCGAAGATTGCCGCAGCAGTGCCGGGATGGTCGGGAACGCCGATGACGGTGACTTTGGCCACATTGGTATCATGGGCAATACCGCTCACTTTGTTTTTTACTTCCATGGAAGCCTCCTTACAAATAATGGTGCCCGGGCTGTCGTTGAAGCTAGAAGCCACTAGTATGGGCACGTTGTATAACCAGCCCAGTTCCACTGCTCGATTGTGCATTACTCTGGCTCCATAGGTAGCCAGTTCCAGCATCTCTTCATAGCTGACTTCCCTTAACTTCTTTGCCTCGGGAACAAGACGAGGGTCGGCGGTATAAACGCCCTCAACGTCGGTGTATATCTGGCATACCTCAGCACCCAGGCTGGCAGCCAGAGCAACTGCAGTAGTATCAGACCCGCCCCGGCCCAAAGTGGTAATGTCTCTTTTTCCGCTCACTCCTTGAAATCCAGCTACAATGACGATATTTCCTTTTTTTAACTCGCTGACCACTCGTTTAGTGTCAACCCGGAGAATCCGGGCGCGGCTGTAACTGGAATCAGTATGTATGCCCGCCTGAGCGCCACTAAGGCTGATTGCCCTGTGACCTAAACCACCTAGTGCCATGGCCAAGAGGGTGCTGGAAACTATCTCTCCGGTGGACAACAGGACGTCGAATTCCCTGTCACCGGGCTGTTCACTTATCTGATAAGCTAACTTAATCAGGTCATCGGTGGTGTCTCCCATGGCGGAAACAACCACCACCACTTGATTTCCTTCGTCTTTGGCTTTGGCCACGCGCCGAGCGACACTCTTAATTTTCTCCGCGTCAGCAACCGAGCTACCACCATACTTCTGAACTATCAATGCCATCTCTTTACCTTTATCTACGCTATTAGCCTGTTCATAATACTATATCCTTCTTCCACAAAAACGCCTGTGTCTTTAGCCGCTGCTTCGGTAAACCTTTTCGCGCCGTTAGCTCTGAATCCCGGCCCCCAGAGGATGAATGGAACGGGGTCACCGACATGGGTTTGAGTCTCAATAGGCGTGGCATGGTCAGGCAAAATTAGCACGCGAAGCGCATCCTTGTCACGGGAACGAAGCCGACTCACGATCTCTTTGTCTACCTTCTGAATAGCCTCTATTTTGTCCTTAATCAAGCCGGCGTGAGCTGCCTCATCCGTTGCCTCTACATGGATAACCACAATATCGTATCTCACCAGTGCTTCCAGGGCACCATTTGCCTGGGCGATGTAATCGTTGTCCATATCACCAGTGACACCGGGAATGTCTATTACCTCAACCCCCGTCATTCGGGCTAAGCCTCTCACAATATCGACTCCGGATGCCACGGCAGCGTCAAGGCCATAGACTTCTTTGAAAGCTGGCATAGCGGGTATCTTACCACTGCCCCAGAAGAGCCAGATCATGGTAGCAGGAATATCGCCGCGTGCTCTGCGTTCTACATTAAGAGGATGATCACGAAGCACAAGTTCAGAGCGTGCCAAGAGCTCTCTTAACAAGTCGCTTCCAGGCCCCTTAGGAAGAAACGGAGAAATGGGCTTGTCAGGAATATCATGAGGTGGGGTACAGGTGGCTAAGAGAGTATCTTCCCTCCCTCTTATCTTGCATAGATGTCTATAGCCCACCCCAGGATAGAAATGCACGTTATCGCTGCCGAGTTCTTCGTTCAACATAGCAATAAGGTGTTGACCTTCGCCGGTACTGATATGCCCGGAGCTGTAGCTCCACATCCTCCCGTCGCGAACAGCCACCAGGTTGCAGCGAAAGACAGCCTCTCCTTCGTTGATGGGAACGCCCATGCCATGAGCCTCAATGGCGCTCCGTCCCCGATAGTATACTCGAGGGTCATAACCTAACGCGGACATGCAGGCACAGGCACTGTTGGGTTCCATCCCCGTCGGCACAGTGCGAACTAGCCCGACGACGCCTGCCTCGGCCATAGCATCTATATTCGGAGTGCGCGCCAGCTCCAGGCAAGTCTTGCCACCATGAGCAGCCAGTGGCCAACCTGCTGCTCCGTCAATTATCAAGACGCAATATTTCATCCCAAACTCCGATTACCCGATGTCACCCTGGGTGAAGGAAGGATCTCAAAGCCTCTTCGGTTGCTACGCTCCTTCAGAATGACACCGAAGTGGACGGCTACTACCTCATCCTTGTCCTCTATAGACAAACATCATATAATAGCACATACAACGGGGCGTAGCGCAGCTGGTAGCGCGCAGCGTTCGGGACGCTGAGGTCGGAGGTTCGAGCCCTCTCGCCCCGATTAGTGTAGTTGCCCAATTCATTGGGCTTCTGTGTCTGATGACCCAAGGCGACTACAAAGGTCTGGATGAAAGAAGTCGCAGTTATGCCAACCTGCGAGAGTGCAAGCTGCTTGTACCCACTCTGAAGAATGAGAACAGAGCGGAGGACAGCCATGGTAAAAGCTGGAATTGTAGGAGCCACTGGCATAGTTGGGCAGCAATTTCTCGTTGCCTTGAAAGGCCATCCCTGGATTCAAATTGCTGCGCTGGCTGCCTCCGAGAGGTCGGCAGGGCGCAGCTATAAAGAAGCCATGACTGATGCCCAGTCGGGAGCCCTACGCTGGTTCTGCCAGGAACCTCCGGTGGAGGAGGTCATGGCCATGCCCGTCCGGAATGCCATCGAGATGGATGTCTCCGCCCTGGACATCGTCTTTTCCGCCGTAGAGTCCGACCAGGCGAAGATTCTGGAGCCGAAATTTGCCAGAGACAAAGCGGTCATAAGCACAGCTTCGGCCTTTCGCTACGATGAGGACGTGCCCATCTTAATCCCGGGCATCAATTCTGAACATGCCAAATTGATTAATGTGCAAAGAAAAGCACGGGGATGGAAGGGGTTCATTACGCCCATTCCCAACTGCACCACCACTGGCCTGGCGATAACTCTGAAACCAATCTACGAATCGTTCGGCGTGAATGCCGTCATAATGACCTCCATGCAAGCCCTGTCAGGAGCAGGCAGGAGCCCGGGAGTGATAGGCCTCGACATCCTGGATAACGTTATTCCCTTTATTGCCGGGGAGGAAGAAAAAGTACAGCGGGAAACGCAGAAAATCCTGGGCAAAGTCGCAGGTAATTCGGTCAGTCCCGCCAGGTTCAACGTGAGCTGCACCTGCACCCGTGTCAATGTCCGGGAAGGGCATACGGAATCAGTATTCGTGTCTACTCAGCAAGCTTGTGAAGTGAATGACGTCGCCAGGGCCATGAGAGAGTATGGAGGCTCAGCCAATGAAATTGAGCTGCCTTCAGCCCCCAAGCGCATGATAGTAGTCCACGAAGATCCGTTCCGACCTCAGCCGCGGCTCGACCGCGATGCTGAGGACGGCATGGCTACTGTCGTCGGCAGAATCAGGAAGGACAACGTCCTGAAGAACGGCATCAAGTACCTTCTGGTATCCCACAACACCAAAATGGGGGCAGCCAAAGGCGCGGTTCTTGTCGCTGAACTCCTTATCAGGGATGGATACATTTCCTAAGTACTCTGTCTGTTAGCCTTGGCAAGCCTGCGTTCAGATTATCTTCTGGGCCACTTCTATGATAATGGAGGTTTTCGCTTATGCCAATCGGTTGCTTGTTCATAGGCGAAGGCGATGCGCAGCAGTGTTTCCTCGCTGAAAGGTTTGCCGATGACTTGCAGGCCAATAGGTAAGTTGTCAGCGAAGCCCGCAGGTATAGATATAGCCGGTATTCCAGCTATGTTTACGGGTAAGGTGCATATGTCGCTCAGATACATCTGCATTGGGTCTTCTAACCTCTCACCCAGCTTGAAAGGCACTACGGGCGAGGTTGGGGCGACCAGCGCATCGTACTTTTCAAAAGTGCTGTCGAATTCCCGTTTTATAAGTGTACGCACCTTCTGTGCCTTGACATAATAAGCGTCATAATAGCCTGCGGACAAGGCATAGGTCCCGAGCATTATACGCCTTTTGACCTCGGTCCCGAAGCCAGATTGTCGTGTCCTCTCCGTTGTCTCGATTACATTGCTGGCATCTTGATCGGAAAAGCCGTATTTCACTCCATCGTAGCGAGCCAAATTCGCTGATGCTTCTGACGGAGCAAGGATATAGTAAACAGCCAGAGCGTACCTGGTATGGGGCAGAGAAACCTCCCAGTCTATCGCTGCACCCAGTTCTTGGAGTTTACCTATAGCTGCCTGCAAAGCCTCTCGTACCTCATTCTGCATGCCTTCGACAAGATATTCCCTGGGAATACCAATTCTCAGTCCTCTGATGTCGGGAACCAGTTGCCGGGTGTAGTCCGGGACAGGGCAAGGCACTGAAGTTGAGTCTCTAGGGTCATACCCAGCAATGGCATTCATCACCAATGCGCAGTCAGTGACGTCCTTGGTTAGTGGTCCAATTTGGTCGAGAGAGCTGGCGAAAGCGACCAAACCGAAGCGGCTCACCCGACCATAGGTTGGTTTGAGTCCCACCACGCTGCAGAGTGCGGCTGGTTGGCGGACGCTGCCTCCAGTGTCGGAGCCCAGAGCGTAAATAGTCTCATCAGCAGCTACAGCTGCGGCTGAGCCACCGCTGCTACCGCCGGGGACGCGACTTAAATCCCAGGGATTGTGCGTGGGGAGAAAGGCTGAGTGCTCCGTAGAAGAACCCATGGCAAACTCATCCATATTCGCTTTCCCGACTATTATCGCCTTTTGTCCCTTCAGTTTCTCTATCACCGTAGCATCGTAAGGAGGGACGAAGTTTTCCAGCATCTTTGAACTACAGGTAGTCCTTATCCCCTTCGTGCATATGACGTCTTTTATTAGGGTAGGGATGCCGGTTAGAGGGCTGATTTCACGAGTAGTTTTGATGTAATTATCGACTTTCTCTGCCTCTTGCAGAGCGACATCTTCAACAATAGTGACACAGGCGTGAATCTTCCCTTCGACATGAGCGATACGCTTCAGTACAGATCTTGTCAGTTCTGTCGAGGAGATTTTCCTTTGCTCAAGAAGCTTGTGTGCTTCGTGAATAGTCAGCTGGTGCAGTTCGTTCGCCAATATACTAGAACCTTTCTTTGAGGCTGCGGCGCCGGATGACTTTGTGCCAGTCGCCGCCAGTCTTGCTGTGCATTTCCCTGAGCCTGGGGATGTATTGTACACCCAGGAATATCCCCACGCCTGTGGAGTAGAATACCAGAGACAAAGACTGGTCGTAGCGGTCTACAGAAATAAACCCCGCGACAAACGGAAGAACAATAAGGAGCAAGCTATAGCTAAATGTGGGATTCCGGGTAATCAATAAAGCTGCAAAGAAAACAATGAAGAGAAACAGAACTGCCCAGGGCATCAAGAACATGAGAATTCCGATGGCAGTGGCTGCTCCCTTGCCGCCGCGGAACTTAAGAAAAACGGGAAAGATATGGCCCAATATGGCAGCTGTGGCGGTAAGGCCGTCTCGGAGGATATCAAAGGAT
>CAYGWI010000045.1:0-5753 GCA_964353715.1 uncultured Dehalococcoidales bacterium
TGAGCGACAGCAAACGGCGCGCCTCGGCCGACTGCTTAAGCCGCAGGCGGACCTCCTCTTCATCCAAGAGAGGAGTGAGGGTGAGAGCAAGTTCCCGGCCGGCGGAAAACGAAGTAAAGCCAGCCAGTATTTCTCGTATCTTATGGAATTCCAGCAGTTCTAAATCCCTGTCGCCCAAGCTGACCCTCCGGGGTCTCTCATACTGTCATCGCCATATCAATCATCGAATAGTATAAGGCAATCACGGGAGTTGTCAAAAACCTGGCTTCGTCAGCTATGGGAAGGGCAGGATTGCCCAGTTCCTTTGAAGAGGAATCCACGTAGTTGGGCTGCACAATTATCAGGCATGCTGACTAACAAGAAACACCCTGTTTTCGATGAGGGACCCTGCCCCTCTCTTCATGCTCACTCGGCTGCAGCAACAGCCACGCGCGATCCATTTCTCATTTCCCAGTACGACCTTCCTGTCTATTCTTTTTTCCACTGACAACTACTAGTAATCGAGCCTGGTTCCTTCTGAAGATGTTGCTCTAGTCGTGAGGCAACTGTCACAAATGCAATATCTTGCTTAAGAACAGACGGGTGCGTTCCTCCTTGGGATTCTCAAAAAAACTGTGAGGTGTAGCCTGTTCGACAATCAGGCCTTCATCCATGAATATGACCCTGTCGGCAGCCGCCCGGGCAAATCCCATCTCGTGGGATACCACCACCATGGTCATGCCTTCTTTTGCCAGTGAGGTCATGACATCCAGAACTTCTTTTATCATCTCCGGGTCCAGGGCGGAGGTAGGTTCATCGAAAAGCATGATTTTGGGATTCATCGCCAGGGCACGTGCTATGGCGACCCGCTGCTGCTGGCCGCCCGATAGCTGGGCAGGATGGGCTTTGGCTTTTTCCGGTATGCCTACTTTTACCAGCAGTGCTCGGGCTACCTTCTCCGCGTCTTCACGGCTGCGCTTGCGCACTGTGCATTGAGCCAGCACCAGGTTTTGCAGGGCCGTTAAATGTGCAAACAGGTTGAAGGATTGAAAAACCATGCCCACCTCACTGCGTATGGCATTGATATTACTTGTATTGTCCAGTGTCATGCCATCCACGATAATGGTGCCTTCTTCGTACTCCTCCAACCGGTTGATGCATCTAAGCAAGGTTGTTTTGCCAGAACCGGAAGGCCCCACAATGACCACCACTTCACCTTCGCTAACGTCCAGGCTGACACCACGCAAGGCTTCGAGCCTGCCAAAACGCTTTTTGACATCCTTTATCTGAATAATTGGTCCGGCCATTAGTACCTCTCGTACTTTGAACGTCTTTCAATATAGGAGACCACACGGGCAGCAACAATTGTCATAACGAGATACAGCAGCGCCACCATCAACCATGTTTCTATAGGGTTAAAATGGGCCGACATGAATTCGCGCCCCCGCCGGGTCAAATCGGCCACCGCCACCACGCTTACCAGAGAGGAATCTTTGAGCAGAGAGACGAACTCATTACCCATCGGCGGTAGGATGACCCGGAAGGCTTGTGGTAACACCACATGCCGCATGGCCTGGAAGTGGCTCATACCCAAAGAACGGGCGGCTTCCATCTGGCCCTTGGGTACACTTTGAATACCCGAGCGAACAATTTCGCTCATGTAGGCGCCATAGCAAACCGTAATAGCCACAATGGCGGTAATAATGGGGTTTGCCCGGTATTCAATAAGCGACTGTAAATCTAGCCACAAGCCCAGCTTCTGAATAATAACGGGAGATACAAAATACCAGCCGATAAGCTGTACGAGGAGCGGTATTCCGCGTACTACTTCAACATAAAGTGAAGCGAGACCAAAGATTAGTTTGGTTTTGGCAATGCGCCCCAGCCCACCCAAAAGCCCTAGGATTATTGTCAGGAAGTAGGATGCTACTGTTACCACCATGGTAACTAGAATGCCGTCACGTGCAAAGATAACGATTTCTCTAAATGGGACGGGCCATAGTATCACGAGCAGCGCTATCAGGGCGCCTACCGCTACCACCAGCCACCACCACGGGTCTTGGCGAATGTTTGCCTCACCGCCGATTACAAAACTGAGCTCCCGGGCAGGAGCCTTCTTGTTCTGCTCTTCCATTACAAAGTCAAGAAGGGTGCTAGCAAGCACCCTTCTTTATGACTTCTGGTCTAGGGAGGAACCAGCCACTTCGCGGTCAACTGATCAATAATGCCCTCAGCCAAAAGCGCGTCCAGGGCGGTGTTAATCTTCTCAAGTAGCTCTTCTTTGCCCTTTGCTACCGCAATGCCATACTGCTCACTACTCATCACGTCACCCACAGTCTTGAGAGTATCGAATCTGGCAACATAACCGTAAGCTACCGGATTGTCACAGATAACGGCATCAATCTGCCGGGCCAGCAGGGAAACAAATGCGTCGCCGATTACATCGTAGCCCACTACATTGGTTCCATTTATAGTCTGAGCTAAAATATCACCGGTAGTACCGGTTTGAACGCCGACAGATTTACCGTAAAGGGTTTCATTACCAGTGATATCAGTATTTGACTTCAGAGTAGTAATTATCTGCCCGGCTGTGAAGTATGGGTGTGAAAAATTCATGTTTTGCAGGCGATCCGGCCTGATGCTGATGGACGAAATAGCAGCATCATAGGCACCCGTGGCCATGCCGGCTAGCAACGGATCCCAAGGGACATTTACATACTCCACGTCGAGGTTGGCACGCTCGGCAATGGCATCAAACAGGTCGATGTCAAAGCCAATAATCTCAGTAGTATTTGTCTCGATGTACTCAAAAGGCTTCCAGGTAGCGTCTGTGGCTACACGAATCTCACCTGTCTCGTTACCTGTCTCGCCACCGCGGCCCTGCAAGAGCACCACAACCAAAACTATCACAACTACAGCTAATAATACCCCTAATAAACGCTTCATGTTTCCTCCTTTTTGTGTTTTCTTATTCTAGGATCTGTTGTCCGTGAACACCAGTCATAATACGATAACACATTATGGAAAGTTAGTAAGGGTTCAGCTTCCCCGAATTATGGTTCCAGCTTATACTACGCCTTCTCTCTCTGTCAAGGAGTAGTCTCTTCCAATCAGGGTGACCCTGAGAAATTAGGGCCGCCCGTTCATAATTGAAACATGCCAGCAGAGTCGGCTCTGGTCCTCTTCTTGGTGACAAGACGTGCACACGAAGCCAGGCATTCTGGGAACCTAATACCTGATTTGTAGTAACCCTGATTGGAATGGTATCCCCGGAATTCTGTTGACAGGAAATGAGAAAGTAGCTCATAATCCTACTACAAAAAAACCGCTAGATCAGGGGGAGACTAATGAATCTCACGAATCTCAAACAGATGCTGGAAAAAACTGCCCGCCAGGTGCCACAGCAAACTGCTGTTGTCCTTGGTTCTCGCAGAGTTAGCTACCGCGAATTGGATGAAACTTCCAACAGGATAGCCAACGCCCTCATCAGCCTGGGAATAAAGAAGGGCGACCACGTGGCCATTCTGATGTCCCGTACTCCTGAGTGGGTCATCAACTGTTTTGGAATACTCAAAGCCGGGGCTGCAGCTGTGCCCCTGGATAGCGGAGCTAAGGCACCCGAACTTGAACCTCAGCTCCGTGAATCCGATTCCAAGATCCTGATTACCGAAGAAAGATTCGGCCCCGTGCTGTCCTCAGTTTTGCCTAATGTCCCCCTGCTGAAACAGGTCCTTGAAGTCGGCACGGCCCCTTACAACGAGATGGTGGCCAGCAGCTCTGCCACATCACCCTCTGTCAATATTCAGGGGGAGGATGAAGCCATCCTCTTTTACACCCTGGGCGTGCTGGGCAAGAACAAGGGCGTAGTCCATACTCACTCGTCATTCCTGTCTGTTCTGCCCATGGCGAGGGAGAAATTTGAACTGAAGAAAGACGATGTTATTTTAGGTCTGCTCCCTTTTAACTACCTTCTGGGATTCGGGTTGGTTGTTCTCATGCCCATTTGGACGGGAGCCACCATAGCAGTCCTCCCTCACTTCAGTTCCAAGAATATCCTGGAGACCATACAGCAGGAAAAGGCGACCATGCTTATCGGTGTCCCTGCCAGCTTCAATGCCATGGCTATGATGGACGAAGAGACGATGAAGAGCTATGACCTTAGTTCATTAAGGTCGGTGCTTTGCGCCGGGGCCAAATCTTCAGCCTTTTTCCTAGACATGCTTGAGAAGAAGTATCATTTAACTGCGTGCGAAATATACGGGCTCACGGAGTTGATAGTCGTCACCATAGGTGCTATCCGCAACCGCAAACTGGGCACGGCCGGGAAGGCCCTGGCTGAGCTTAAAGTGCTGGGCAAAAACGGCAAAGAAGTACCCCGCGGCAGCGTGGGGGAAGCTGTTGCCAGAGCCCCGTGGATGATGAGGGAATACTACAAATCGCCCGAACTTACAGCCCAGGTCCTCAAAGATGGCTGGTTTCATACCGGCGACCTGGTGAAGTTGGACGAGGACGGTTACCTGGAGTTCATAGAGAAGACATCGTCTATCATAGTGCCGTCGGGGGGAGTCAAGATTCTGCCTGCAGCAGTTGAAGAAGTCCTCCTGAAACATCCGGCCGTAGCCGAGACAGCCTGTGTCGGCGTTCTTGATGATTACAAAGGACAAATACCTACAGCTTTCATAGTGCTTAAGGAAGGACAGAGTGCTACGCCCGACGAAATACGCGACTTCTGCCGCCAGAGCTTATCTGAGTACAAGGTTCCCAAGCAAATCAAGTTCGTTGACAGCCTGCCCAGGACACGGTCGGGCCAGATAGACCGGAAACTGCTGAGCTTGACAAAGGAAGGCTGAAAAGAAGAACCCAGACAACCGGTCGGGCTGTTCCTAGGGTGTGGAACACGGTATGCCGAGAAAGTATTACCTAGTTTGTAGTAGGCTCGACCGGCACAGTGTCTCCGGGACTCGCCGGGGAGAAAGGATGACCTTCTCGTTCGAAATCAGGCAGATACTCTTCCGCCGCCCCCATCTCCTGCACCCAGCCGTTTTTCATTCCCAGGTCAGTCAGCAGCCGGAGAACCTTTTCATGCTCCTTGACGCTGATCTTCCGTGAAAGCAGTGGTATTCGCGGCGCGCGGTGCATCGGCATGTATTGAGACATTATGCTGACAGTCACCGTGGGAGAGACCTCCCGAACAAGCCAGGTTAGCGATTCCTCGCTGCCAGCCAGACCGTTGGGCAGGATGAGATGGCGCACTATCAGTCCTTTCTGTGCCACGCCGGATTCATCCACCACCAGGTCTCCAACCTGCCTATACATCTCCTTGATAGCCTGCCGGGCCTGTGTCACATAATCCCGGGCATGTGAGAACTTCCCGGCCCACTTATCAGAGGCATATCTCAAATCAGGCAGGTAGATGCTTATGACACCGTCAAGCTCCTTCAGAGAAGCGACGGAATCATAGCCGCTGCTGTTGTATACCAGCGGCACTCGAAGCCCGCTGGGCACTGCCTCCACAACTCCCCGCAGGAGCTGGGGAACAAAATGGGATGGCGAAACGAAATTGATATTGTGGCAGCCTACTTCATCCTGGAGGTAGAGCATCCTTGCCGCCATGGTACGGCAGTCCGTCTCCTTTGATTGTTGCTTCCTCCAGTCCTGACTTATCTGGTAGTTCTGACAATACACGCATCTCATATTACAGTTGCCGAAGAAGACCGTGCCTGACCCTCTCGTCCCTGAAATAGCTGGCTCTTCACCGTGGTGAGCGCAGACCG